>JBECKW010000001.1:0-6777 GCA_040235505.1 Desulfobacterales bacterium | reverse complement strand
CCGCCGTCATGCCTTGGAGACTCTTTATGGATGCATCTTTGCTCAAAAAGGCGAGGGGAGAATCGATTCAATGGGGAGAAAAAAGGTTGCAAAAATGCTACTCTTTCAAGCATAAACTGGGAAGAAGCCTTATATTAACGATGAGATCCCGCTCTATTTTGTGGCGTTGCATCAAGACCACCTCCTTTCATGAAAACTTCCTCGAACGGGGGGATAAGGAAGCGAATTGAATGAAAGGGAGGATATATTTGATTAACGAACTAGTTTATATTAATATATTAAATAGTTCCTCCCAGTAAAAAGAGGCTCGACAATGGAATCAAACAAGATCCTCGTTATTGATGACGAAACCGTAATCTGTGACGGCTGCCGACGGGTATTATCAGACCAGGGCTATGCGGTGGATACTAGTTTGAGCGGCAAAAGTGGAATTGACAGGCTGCTTTCGGAAGAATACGATTTGATTCTGCTGGATGTCCGACTTCGGGACATGGACGGAATGGAGGTACTCCGGCATATAAAGAAAGACTATCCAGGATTGTATGTAATTATAATGACCGGGTATTCTTCAATTGAAAATGCGGTTGCTTCCATCAAACAAGGGGCCTTCGACTACATCTCCAAACCGTTTTCGGATGATGAACTGCTCATTGCCATACAAAAAGCGATGGAGAACAAGTGCCTGAAAGAAGAAAATCTTGCCCTGCGTCGCCGACTGAGTGAGCGGTATGACTTCGACAATATCGTCGGCGAGAACCCCAACATCATCAAAGTATTCGAAAATATAAGAAAAGTCGCCCATACCGATACGACCGTGCTGCTTTACGGAGAAAGTGGAACGGGTAAAGAACTCTTTGCCCGCGCCATTCACGCTCAAAGCAAAAGGTCCGCCCAGCAATTCTTGGTCGTAGATTGCGGCTCATTTACTTCAACTTTATTGGAAAGTGAATTATTCGGGCATATAAAAGGCGCTTTCACCGGGGCGATACAAGATAAATCCGGAATCTTTGAAGTAGCAAATCACGGTTCACTTTTCCTGGACGAGGTGTCCAATCTGGATAAAGATTTCCAGGCAAAACTTCTAAGAGCCATGGAAACCCAGGAGTTCAAACCAGTGGGATCTATCCGGTATAGAAAGTCAGATATCCGGATCATTGCCGCCACAAATCAGGATTTGCAACAACAGGTAAATGAAGGCTCTTTTCGGGAGGATCTTTATTACCGATTAAACGTATTCCCCATCTTTATTCCCCCCCTAAGGGAAAGAAAAGATGATATCCCCAAGCTGCTCTACCACTTTCTGGAGGTATACTGTCGCCAGATCAGAAAACATATCGACGGCTTCTCTGATGACGCGATCGAGACACTGGTGAGCTACGATTGGCCGGGCAATGTCAGGCAGCTTAAGAATGTGGTTGAACGTCTCGTTATCCTCTCCGAAGAGCGAATTCTAAATCGCCGGAATTTGTTCGATCATTGGGAGATAGTCCACAAACAGCCCCGGCAAGCCGTCCCTGAAACATTGGAGGAACTGAAATCCATCAAAAGAGAGCTGCTGGAAAACCAATTCGGTCTCATCGAAAAAGCATTTTTATTAAACGCCCTTTCCACAACCGGCGGCAATATAGCACAAGCTGCCAGGCGCGTCGGCATGCAACGATCCAATTTTTCTGCACTGATGAAAAAGCATGGCCTGTCTTCAAGTTCCGGGAGTCCGACCGTAACAGAGAATATTACCCCATAGTATATCCTTCAACCTCTCCGTATAATTATTTATACGTTTATAACGCTCTATAATAAAAACGAAAAATCAGTGTCCATATCCCGCCCATATAAGATGATATACGCTATCCCCTGCCAGAAAATAAATTTATCATGCAGACTTTGAATAACGTATAGATATAAATATATATTTACACTGTCTGATAAGACCTCTCCCTGATCATTTCTGGCACAGCCTTTGCTTTGCAACATGGTAAACGCGAATCTTTAAGTGAGGTGACGCCATGCCGACTTTACAGAAACATCAGGCAATCGATTATTTTCAAGCCCCACCCAACATTTTAATCATGGAAGATGATCTCAGTGTGTCGAAGGGTCTCGAGATGGTGCTGACCGAAGAAGGATATGATGTCTTTCTTGCAGGTACCGGAACGTTGGCCCTGGAGGCTTTTAAACAGAAACGTTACGATTTGCTGGTGGCGGATCTCCGACTTCCGGATATCGACGGTATGGAAGTCATCGAACGGGTAAAAGGTGAGAAACCCGATACAGAGGTCGTCGTCATTACAGGATATGGTACGACGGAGAAGGCTGTAAAAGCCATGAAAATGGGGGTGCATGATTTTTTACCCAAGCCGTTTACCGAAGAACAGATCAAGGCGGCCATCAACGATGCGTTAATGGAGCATGTGGAAAAGCCGGCTGCAGAAGTAATTAAAAGTGCCGAAACGGAAGAAGAAATACTGATCCAGAGGCGTGAAGTCAGTCAAGTGTTGAACCGAACCGCCGAAGATATGGATTTCTGGCGTGCATTGATGGAAAACGGATCCGTCGCACTGGCGGATTATCGGCTTTCAAACGAAGCGAAGGCGGCCATTGTCTCCGGTGACCTGAAATGGATCAATGAAAATGTGGGGGAACTTACCCAGAAACAGCTCATGTTTATATACAAACGCTTGGAACGCGAAGCATGGTAACGAAATATAAAAACTATTTACATGCCATCAGAGAAATGATCCAGCAATTGAGTCCGGCAATTCTCGAGAAGCATTCGCTCGACAGTCTGCAGGAAGTATTGAATGTCGTCGTAACAAAATTTGCTGAAATTCTAGACGCCAAAGGGGCATTGATCAGGATTCTCAATGAGGATACCAATAAGTTTGAGGTTCGGGCCGCATATGGGCTCGGCAAGAATTATCTTTATAAAGGGCCTGTCAATCCTGAAAAAGTGTTGCCCAACTCTACAAATTTAAACAAAGTTTATATTGTTACCGACATTTGGGACTCTCCCCGCGTTGAATATCCCAAGGAGGCATGGAACGAGGGTATTCGCATGATGATTGATGTGCCCATTTCCATCTGCAATCAAGCGGTTGGGATGATCCGGATATATCATACGGAGCCGAGAGAATTTTCCGATATCGAACAGGATTTTATCCTTGCGGTGGCGGAGCAGTTCGCCTGTGTGATCCAACGAATCAAGCGGATGGAAAATCAGCAGGTTCAGTTCAATTACCTGGCGACACGAATGGAGAAGATGTCATCCCTGGGCAGGATGGCTGCCGGCATTGCCCATGAGATCAATAATCCGCTGGCCGGTATCCTTCTTTACAGTTCCAATCTGATAAAGAAAGTCCCTCCCGGCAGTGTACTGGAAGAAGGCATCAACATCATTATCCAGGAAACCCAGCGTTGTAAAACCATTATCCAGGGACTGCTCGAATTCGCGCGCGACAAGGAACCCGAAAAAACGGTGTCCAACATCAACGAAATCATCGAAATCGCCCTGGGCATCGTGGACAATGAGTTTCGCTGCCAGCATGTGCATATTGAAAAGAACCTGGCCGAAGACATGGTGAATACTTTTTTGGACCAGAATCAGATCGAACAGGTGTTCATCAATCTGCTGCTCAATGCACTGGAGGCGGTGGATAATAACGGCCGGGTTTCAATTCGGAGCGCTGCAGATCAGGCACGGAAATGTGTCCGGGTGGAGATTACCGATAACGGCTGCGGCATATCCCCGGAGCATGTCAAACATATTTTCGAGCCGTTTTTCTCCACCAAAACAAACGGGACCGGGCTGGGCCTGTCGGTCAGTTACGGAATTATCAAAAACCATCAGGGCGACATCCGGGTATTCAGTGAGCCGGGAGATGGGGCGCGATTTACGGTGGAACTGCCGATTCTGGCTGAAAATGACGAAGGAAAGAAAACGCCATGAAACCGCTCAATATCCTGGTCATTGACGATGAAAGTTCGATCTGTAGGGCCTGTCACCTGGTTCTAACCGAAAAAGGGCATCAGGTCGAACACTGCATGACCGGGAAAAAAGGACTGCTCGCCATTGAAAGGGGGCTCCATGATGTTGTCCTTCTGGATATCAAGTTACCGGATATGGACGGACTGGATATTCTAAAGGTCATCCGGCAAAAAAAGCCCGGGCCCTGTCTGATTGTCATGACAGGCTATGCCACCATGCCCACCGCCCTGCAGGCGATGAAGCTGGGGGCGACCGATTTTCTATCCAAACCGTTTACGGATGACGAACTTGTTGCCTGTATTCAAAACGCCTGCCCGAGCGAATAACGGCTGGGCGGTTTTATTTACGTATCAAAGAGGGCTTGGCATTCACCATGTTATTTCATGTATGCCTTTATATTTCCCTAAGTATATTCGGGATCGGGCTGTTGTATAAAATTCTTGCTTGGTTTTCACGAGGCATCGGTATCGAGGCGCGGGATGTGACGCTGTCGGCGAGATGGTCAGGGGCCGCCCGGGGCGTTGCGGGGACAGTTTTCAGTCACAAGTTGCTGGTTCTGATAAAAGTTTTTATTCTCGACGTTATTCTGCAGATTCGGACGCTGAAAGAGGACCCGCTGCGCTGGCTCATGCATCTTTGCATATACTGGGGATTTATGCTGCTCCTGTTCATGCATGCCCTCGATCAAATAATCACCTCGACGCTCTTCAATGATTATTATGCGACGCTGAACCCGTTTCTGTTCCTGAGAGATTTCTTCGGCGCCATGGTGATTGTGGGGCTGGGACTTGCCGTATGTCGGCGGTTTGTTTTAAAAGTCCCCCGGCTGAAAACCCATCCCATGGATCATTACGCAGTCTTCATCCTGGCCGTTATCATATGCTCCGGCTTCGTGGTGGAAGGACTGGAAATCACCTCCCACAGCGAATTCCAAAGCATGGTGGAAGATTATGCCGTGGCAGATGAAGACGCGGAGGTCCGGGCTCTGGAAAGCCTGTGGGCCAAGGAGTTCGGTCTGGTTTCACCGAACGTGGAAGAACCTTTTGATGCCGAGGAGATCGCATACGGTCGTGAACTCAATGAGGAGTACTGCGCCTATTGTCATGCGTCCAACAAATGGGCTTTTGCCGGGTATGGCGTCGCCAAGCTGGTGAAACCGGTGGCCCTCGGCCTGGATCGAGGCGGGGCCGTCACCTTTCTGTGGTATCTTCATTGGCTGGCCTGTTTTCTGGGACTGGCGTACCTTCCCTTCAGCAAAATGTTTCACCTCGTCGCCACTCCCGCGAGCCTGCTGACAAATGCCGTGATGCGCAAGGAGACCTCCAGTCGGGCCAATATGCTTACCCGGCGGGCCATCGAATTGGATGCCTGCACCCATTGCGGCACCTGCAGCCGCTACTGTTCCGCCATGATGGCCAGTGAGGCGCGGGAAAATCCATACATCCTTCCCTCCGAGAAGATGTCCATGTTGAAACGCATGACAGGCGGAAAAACTCTCAGCCGTGAGCAGTATGACGCCATTGTCGAGGGCGTATATCTATGTACGAATTGTGATCGCTGTACGGTGGTCTGCCCCGCCGGGATCGATCTAAAAGAATTGTGGATGGCCGTCCGGGAGGAATTGATCCAAAAAAGGGGCGTGGAACCCCTGATGCTTTCTCCCTTTTCACTGGTTCGCGGTCTGAATCGAAAAAACCTGCCGGAAGAAATATATACTCCTCCCATCCAAGAAACCCAAAAAGCGCTGGCGGGTGATTTCGAATCGATCGTCGGCGCCGACAGGCCATTCGATCTGCAGGACGGCAAAAAAGGGCTTCTTGAGGACAGCGACAATACATACGCCTGTTGTTTCGGCTGTCAGACCTGCACCACGGTCTGCCCGGTGGTGAAGCAGTATGAAAATCCGGTGGCACATCTGGGACTGCTGCCACACCAAATCATGTACTGTCTCGGGTCGGGTTTGACGGAGGCCGCTGCCGGCGCCAGGATGCTTTGGGTCTGCCTGACCTGTTATCAATGCCAGGAGAGTTGTCCCCAGCAGGTAAAGATCACGGATCTGTTTTATGAACTGAAAAACCTGGCTGTAAGAAAAATAAGAAATTAATTCGATGCGGGAGTCGCGATGAGCCAATATGCCTTGTTTCTGGGATGTAACATCCCGGCGCGTGTGCACCAGTATGACGTTTCCGCCAGGGCGGTATTGAATCGGCTGGGGATAGGGCTGGTGGATATCCGTCAGTTTGGCTGCTGCGGATATCCCATGCGCAATAGCGATCCCCTGGCATTTTTGCTTTCAGCCGCCAGGAACCTGGCATTGGCGGAAGAAGCGGATCTCGATCTGCTGGTTCTGTGCCAATGTTGTTTCGGAAGCCTGAAAAAGGCCCAGGCGGTCATGGCTGAAACGGGCGAACTCCAGACTCGGGTGCACCGGCTGCTGGGGAAAAACGGTATGGCATATGCCGGAAGGGTGAAGATAAAACATCTTCTGTCGGTACTTTATCACGATGTGGGAATCGAATCGCTGAAAGGGAACATGAAGAAGCCTTATAAGGCCCTTCAGGTTGCAACCCATTACGGGTGCCACCTGCTGCGTCCCAGCAATGTCACCCGCTTCGACGACCCGGTGAGCCCCACCCTGATAGACACGCTTGTGGAAGCGACAGGAGCGAAAAGCGTCGCCTGGCAGCTCAAGCTGGAATGCTGCGGCGGTCCGGTTACGGGAGTCGACGACGATCTCTCCGCAAAATTGACCCGAAGAAAGGTGATCAGCGCAAAAGAGGGAGGTGCGCAGT
>JBECKW010000051.1:0-3948 GCA_040235505.1 Desulfobacterales bacterium | reverse complement strand
TGTGCTGTTCGATGGGGTTGTGTGGGTGTCGGCCGATGTTGTTTGTCAGGCATAGATATCGACTATCAAACCTGGATATACCGGTGAGACGTTTTGGGCATCCGGGCCGTAGGTTCCCATTTGCCTTTCATCCACCATCCAGTCGGAATGGGCGGTTCCATGATACCCGGCGACAGGTTGGGCTGCCGGTAGCACCCGCAAGCCACCAGAATAAGGGGCCGGCATGATCGGCTTCAGCCCACGTTTTCCGGGAAACGCATTTTTAAAAACAACTAGAGCGGTTGACATTATCCCCCCAGTGATCCTCACCTAAAGGAAGGTAGGGGCCGTTCCTTGAAAAAAGACGAGTTAAGAATGAGAAACTGGTGGCGGATATTCAAAGGAAAGAAGAGCAGCGGAGGATATGAACTATCTAAACCGAATTATCAGCGCCAGTTTCTTTGATGGTCGCATTCGTGTAAATTTTCAATACTAAAATAAAAATAAGATAAGAGGCGCTTAGGGTCAAGAATTTTATGTCGTGAGACTTTGTTGAGGAAAACATGATCAGTAACCACTTGTGGGTTCCTGTATGGTCCAATTAAAATGGGCGTCCTGACCCTTTTCGCCCAGGCCTTTAATTTTAAAATTCTTGACAAAGACTCTGGCGCTGATCCAATATGCCCCAGATACTATAATATCCGGAGAATCAGAACTACACGTAGGGAGTACAATGTGATTGAATCCCCAGAAGAGCCCGGAGATATCAGCCCAAAATCCATTACCGATCAACTCATCAAAGCCATTAAAGATTTACCCTATTCCGATCAGGAAAAACTCCTTCGGGCAATTCAAAAATGGAAAAAAGACTGCAGGGGATACCCTCGAAAAGATTGCCATGCCGATGTCATATATTCTGACAACAACCGTCTTGCCCAGGGGATGATCATGAACTTCAGTGCCGGGGGCCTCTATATCCAGCCGCACAGCCCCTTTGCCGTGGGACAGGAGGTAATCCTGAGCTTTGAACACCCTTTCGCAGAAAAGCAGGTCAAGGTAACCGGCAAAATCGTCAGAAGCGATCAGAATGCATTCGCTGTCAAACTCGATCAGCCCCTCGATAACATTTAACAACAGAGGGGCGGTTTCTTATTGTCGGCCTCCAAAAATAAACTATGAAAAACAACAATATGGGCGGCCTGCCCCTGGCCGCCCTTCCCTCAACCCCGACGCTGTTTCATTTTTTGTCCCACCCCCTAATTAGAAAAGTCGGGGTTTTGTGACAAGTTCTGGTAACTATTGATGCGACGCCGCCCCCTTTCCAGAGTGCAGGTTACGCCATCCCTGAAAGATGGTTTTTTTAATAGTACTGGGAGCATTTTAGCTATCTCCTCGTAAAATGCCATTTAAAACAGATGTAATGGGCTTTGATGCAGGGTGCCAGTCATTTGACTGAATTTCCTGCTCTGTTTTTCCATTGGCCTGTTTTTGAGTGTCGGTATCCTGAATTTCAGCTTTTTCCCTCGGAGCTGTAATTATGAAATCATCAAGGGTAGTTAAAGCTAAATCCACTGGTGCCGAAGGTGCGGACAACTTGAAGGGCTCAGACAAGGTGATGATGTCCGATTCGTTTCCCCATTTGTCCATGACGCTGATGCCAAGATAAACTAATTCTCCCGATGATTCATGGGATAGTAAGATGTCTGGCAGATCGACCTCGGTAGTGTTGCCCAGCATAATAAAATTGGAATCATAGCTGACCGGAGGCAAGTTAGACCAATAAAGTCTGTAATCGACATTAGGATCGGATTCTGATGGCTTCCAACTCAATTTGCATTTTTTAATTTTCCCCACAACGACCCCCTCATATATCCGTTAAACCAATTGTGGTATCAATCAGAAAAAAATCCGCTTCAGTCACCGGTGGGAACTTGCTTTCTGTTTGTGAAAACAATTATAGACCGAAATCATGAAAGGTTGTCAAGGGACAATCATCGCATGATGTTGTGTCTATCGCCCAGTCTCTAATTGAGCGCTATCATACCATTTTACAGGTTCTCCCTGAAAGGTTTAATCGGGAGATAATAAAAATGCCCGGCCTTGGTGGCCGGGCATTTGTTTTTCTTTTATTTGGACAGGGGCAGGCTATTATTCTTCCTTTTCCTGAACCGCGGCTGTTTTTCGAACCCTCAGAAACAGCTCATCCAGTTGAGCCTCTGTAACCTCCGAAGGCGCGTCGGTAAGCAGGCAGGCCGCTTTCTGGGTTTTCGGGAAAGCGATCACGTCCCGGATGGAGGGCTGGTTGCACAGGATCATCATGAGCCGGTCCATACCAAAGGCAATGCCGCCGTGGGGCGGCGCCCCGGAATCAAGCGCTTTGAGAAGAAATCCGAATTTCTTTTCCGCCGCCTCCTTTGAAATCCCCAGCGCCTTGAACACCATGTCCTGAACGGGCCGCTGGTGAATACGAATACTGCCGCCGCCGACTTCGGAGCCGTTGAGGACCAGGTCATAGGCCCGGGAGCGGACCGTCAGGGGATCGGTTTCGAACCTGTCGTAATCCTCCTCGAAGGGCGCGGTAAACGGATGGTGAAGGGCCTGACAGCGTTTTTCGGTCTCGTCGTACTCCATCATGGGGAAATGGGTAACCCACAGAAAATTGAAGTTCGCCTCATCGATGAGCCCGAGCTTTTTCCCCAGATGATTCCGCAGGTGTCCCAGGGCTTCATTGGTCACCTTGGGGTGGTCGGCCACGAAGAAGACAAGGTCCCCGGGAGCCATATCAAGCCGGGCGGTAAGTTCGGCCTTTTCCGCATCGGTGAAGAACTTCGCGATGGGACTTTGCCATTCTTCTTCTTTGACCTTGATCCAGGCAAGCCCCTTGGCCCGGTAGACTGCCACGAAGTCCGTGAGATCGTCGATTTCCTTCCGCGAGAAACCGATGCATCCCTTGGCATTCAGGGCTTTCACGATGCCCCCTTTTTCCACCACGGAAGCAAAGACCTTGAAACCCGATCCCTTGACGATGTCAGAGATATCCTTGAGTTCCAACCCGAACCGGGTGTCCGGCTTATCGAGACCGTACCGCGCCATGGCTTCATCGTAGGGCATCCGTGGAAAGGGAATCTGGATATCCTTATCGAGGGCCTCCTTGAACACGGCGGCCATGAGCCCTTCGGCGATCGCCATGATATCCTCTTCCCCCACGAAGGACATTTCCATATCGATCTGGGTAAATTCCGGCTGGCGTTCCGCCCGAAGGTCCTCGTCCCGGAAGCATCGCACAATCTGGTAGTAACGCTCGAAACCGGAAATCATCAGGAGCTGCTTGAACAGCTGCGGAGACTGCGGCAGTGCATAGAACTGCCCCGGGTTGACCCGGCTCGGCACCAGGTAATCCCGGGCGCCTTCGGGCGTGCTGGCCGTCAGTACCGGCGTCTCGATGTCCAGGAAACCGTTTGCATTGAGATACTGCCGAACCGCCGCCCCCACCCGGTGGCGCAAGATAATGTTCTTCTGAAGTTGGGGCCGCCTCAGGTCCAGATGCCGATGCTTCAATCGGATCATCTCGGATACTTCCACGCCGTCTTCAATTAGAAACGGGGGCGTCTGGGCATCGTTCAAGATCTTCAGCTCATCCACCATCACCTCTATTTCGCCGGTTTTGAGCTTCGGATTCAGCATTCCTTCAGGCCGCAGGGTCACGGTTCCCCGAACCCCCAGCACATATTCACTCCGGATGTCGTGGGCTTTTCGGTGTACATCTGCGCTGTGGTCCGGGTTGAACACCACCTGCGTAATGCCTTCCTTGTCCCTCAGGTCCACAAAAATCACGCCGCCATGGTCCCGACGGCGTTGCACCCACCCCATAAGCACCACTTCTTTTCCCTTATCCCCTGCGGTCAGCGTGCAGCAGGAATGCGTCCGTCTCATATCTCCAAGCGTATCCAACACTGGGAACTCCTTTCA
>JBECKW010000348.1:0-25787 GCA_040235505.1 Desulfobacterales bacterium | reverse complement strand
CCGAAGACGGACACCGCCGCCGTCAATGTCGGCACCGGCGCCTTTATCCTGGCCCCCATCGGCAGAAAACTTAGCCGGCCATCAGCGCTTCTCAGCGGGGTGCTTCGCAGTACGTCCGGCAGCACGATGTATGCGATGGAAGGAACCGTTAACGGCGCCGGGTCTGCGTTTTCATGGGCGGCAAAAGAATGGCAACTACCGAATCTGGTGCTGCGAATGCCCGAGTTCTTCCGGCAATCGGAGACGCCGCCTGTTTTTTTAAATACCATCGGCGGCCTCGGCTCCCCCTGGTGGCAGGTGGAAGAGATGCCTGCTTTTTTCGGAACGGCCCCTCTTCCGGAACGCGCCGTGGCGGTGGCAGAAAGCATTTTATTTCTTATTCAGGCAAACCTCGACATCCTTCTGGAAGAAGGTGTCACAGTCCGCCGTCTGCAAATGACCGGCGGTCTTTCACATCTGGATGATTTGTGCCAGCGAACGGCGGATCTTTCCGGGATGCCTGTATACAGACCTTCCGACACCGAAGCCACGGTGCGGGGTATCGCCTGGCTCGCATTCCAGCGCCCCCGCCGCTGGCCGAAACCCGGTCGGGGAACTATTTTCAGGCCCCGAAGCAATCCGAAGCTAAAAGAACGCTATCAACGGTTTTGCCACATTCTAAAGGAGACCTTCAAGTTATGATCTGCTTCGCCCATCGGGGTGCCAGCGGGCATGCACCGGAAAACACGCTTCAGGCGATAAAGACCGCCCTTTCCATGGAAGCGGCCTGGATAGAGCTCGATGTTTTTTGCATCGAAAACGAACTGGTGGTAATCCACGACAGCCGGGTAGAGAGAACCACCAACGGCCGGGGGAACATTCATCATCTATCGCTCCGCTACCTCCGTTCACTGGATGCCGGCTACGGCGAAAAGATCCCCTTCCTCCGGGAAGTACTCGATACCGTTTCCGGGCGTGCCGGCATCAATATCGAGCTGAAGGGGGAAAATACCGCCGGCCCCGTGGCGTTATTGATTCAATCCCGCATCGCAGACGGTCTTTTTCGTCCCGACCAGTTTCTCGTCTCCTCTTTCAATCATCAGGAATTAATGAAATTCGCCGCACTCGCCCCGGGCATCCGTACCGGCGCCAATATCTTCTGCCTGCCGCTTGAAAATGCCGGATTCGCCGAGAAGCTGGGGGTTTACTCCATCCATATCCACCGGGACTGCGTCACCGGGGACTTTGTCGTCGATGCACACCGGCGGGGCTTCAAAGTGTTTGTCTTCACCATCAACCATTCCGATGAGCTATCGCAGTTGACATCCCTGGGCGTGGACGGATTTTTCACCAATTATCCCCAACTGTGCAAGGAGGCAGCTGCTGCGCCACCGGGCGGACCGGAAAATGAAGGGGTTGAATTCGATGATCCGAACTGAAAAGTTGCGGATCCCGAACAACGGCCCTGCCGAACGGATCAGCTGCAACTCCACGGCGCAGACGTCCTGCCGGACCCGCAGGACCCGGTTGCCCGATACGGCAGCGATGCTCAGGTCCTATGGCGTCTGAACTTGGAAATAACACACAGTGGGCAATCGACCAGGTGGCACAATTCCAAAACCTGGCGCGGGGATATTTGCTTTAAGCTCAAGGCCGCCCCGAACGTCATAGATTGGAGAAAACATGAATGTCGAAAGCAAACCGAATTACGAAACGCTTGACAGGCCGGATATTCTACTGCGTCTTTTCCATCCCAGGCCTGAAATTCCCGGTTCCACAGAAGCCCCCGGATCCGTACCGCTCATGATCCCGGTGGAAAAAGACATTGCCGTCGGTGCCTGTTTCCATGCAGCCGGGAAAGAATCTCCCAGCATCGTCTTTTTTCACGGCAACGGAGAAATCGTTGCGGATTACCACAATCTGGGGCCTCTGTATGCACAGCGGGGAATCAATTTTTTGCCCGTTGACTACAGAGGCTACGGACGCTCCGGTGGCCGTCCAGGCATCGCTGCAATGATGCGGGACTGCCACACAATTCTGGATTTTGCCGCCGCGTGGCTCCTTGAAAACGGTTACACCGGCCCGCTGGTGGTCATGGGTCGTTCCCTGGGAAGCGCTTCCGCCCTTGAACTCGCGGCCCAAAGAGAAGGCGACATATCCGCCATGATTCTTGAAAGTGCGTTTGCTTTTGGCGTGCCGCTCCTGAAACTGCTTGGTGTTTCCCTGAAAGACGAAGGCGGAGTGGAAGAATACCTGTTCGGGCACCTTAAAAAAATTCAGGCATTCCGGAAACCCGTGTTAATTATCCACGCGGAACATGATCACATCATTCCCTTTGCCGACGGCCGGACGCTGTTCGATGCCTGTGGTTCCGGAAACAAATCTTTTCTCAAAATTTCCGGCGCCGACCATAATGATATTTTCTTCCGGGGCTTTTCCGAATACATGGCGGCGGTGGACGACTTCTGTAAAGGATTGTCGGGCCCATAATCCGGCCTCCGGAAGGTCTGTCTCCCCGTGCCACATTCCATGGGCACCCAGCGCTTCTGATGTGTACCGGTTTAGGGCTCGTGCCTGTTTGTCGGCATAAATTCCGGCGAAGGCTTATAACTTAAACCTTTTTCCGTACCGATTATTAACTTTTTTGTAAAAATCAATAAAATTACCTTGACAAAACTTAATTAAAAAGTATTCTTCTCTCGAACCTAACAAAATAAGGTGCTCAGGCAGCCTATACGCTGCGGTCCCACGAACGGCGTCGCATGAAAATGCATTAAATTGTGACCGGACAAATTGAGGTAAGTTTGCCAACCATCACACAAAAGGAGGTTTAAATGACAAAGGCAGAATTGGTTGAAAAGATGGCAAAAGACGCAAGCATTTCCAAAGTCGCAGCTGCCGCAGCACTCGATTCATTCATCGATGGCGTTACGAAAGCACTGAAGAAGAAAGACGGAAAGGTCACCCTGGTTGGATTCGGTACCTTCATGAAAGCCCGCCGTAAAGCAAGAAAAGGCCGCAATCCCCAGACCGGCGCTGAAATCAAAATCAAAGCTGCAAACGTGGTCAAATTCAAAGCCGGCAAAAAACTCAAAGACGCCGTTTGATCTCAATTTCACGTTTTTAAAAAGGGGTGGGAGCAGACCGAGGTCTGGCTCCCCTCTTTTTTATCTCTTCTTCCACGTTAATTTTCGGGCCGCATCAGGCCGTTTCTTTTGCCCGCATGGATTTCAGCACTTCAATACTGTGTTTAAGGCCCCTGTTGAGCCGTGCCATTTCAATCGCCATTCCGGTAATTTCGGCAACGGCCTGAACAAAATTGACATCATCCAGAACGAAGTCCCAGGGTTCCGAAGTATAAACCCGAAGGCAGCCGATGACATTTCCGTGGATCTGAATCGGCACCGATAGAATGGAAAAAATCCCCTCTTGTTTTGCTTCTTCCGGATATTGAATTCTCGGATCATCGCCAACATCGTATATCGCCACCGGACCCTCCTTGAGGGAATCTGCGATGGACTGCATGGCGCTAAGCGGTCCCTTGTTCAGGTAGTCGTTGCTGAGACCGTATGCGCCCGCGAGTTCCAGTTCGTGGCTTTTTTTGTTCACAAGGAAAAGGGCACAGCCTTTTACACCCAGGGCCGTCTTGACGCCTTCAACGGTCAACAGCACCACTTCTTCCGGATCCCTAGTGGCGGAAATGGCGCCGGTGATTCTCAGCAGGGTTTCATAGTTGAGAATTTGTGTTTTCATAATCCCTCCTTTCTGAAATCTGTCGGTGATGGTATGGTTGTTTTTTTTTAAATCCAATGTGCGGAAAGAAAGAGAGGAAATCAGCGTTTCTCGGATACGAGCCAATCAGAAAAGAGCAGCAGCTCAAGCGGGTCTTTTAACAAAATCATAAATCAGCCGAACAAGCAGTGTCAAGGTGAATATCGCGCTGCTGAAAAAGCAATTGCCGCTCCGGATGGAAAAGGATATCATTATCGGTGCGGTATTACCGACCCATCGTGCGATTTCAGGGGGGAGAACAGGGAATGATCCGAAAAATCGTTTCAAACGGCCGGATCGGCGTGGCCATAGGCGCCCTGGAGGCGGCGGTGGCATTGGACATTCCCCGCGGCGGCTGGACGCTGTCCGGAGATGACGCCGTCGATAGACCGCTCATCGAAAATTATCATCTTCAGGAACTCAGCACGAGGAGCCTGGCCAAATGTGTCGAACGAAACGTCAGAGATTCGGACGGAACGCTCATCATCACGTTCAGTGACGATTTGCCGGATGATGCGATGTGTGCCAGGAAGAGTGCGGATAAGCACCATATTCCCTGCCTTCGGATCAACCTTGCGCGCAGTGGGAAATTCGAGGCTGCCCAGTCAATCCATGAATGGCTCAAAGATCGTGAAATTAGAATCATTCATGTAGTCGGCGCCACCCATCAGGGCAGAGGTAAAAAAGCGGGTAAAACCACTGCCGATCTTCTGGAAGCCGTATACTATCTGGGCTTGATTGAAAACAACATGACGTCTGTATCCGATATCTCCTCATCACATCCGGAAGCGCCGCCGACGTCCGTTGATGACATCGTGTCCCGGATATCGACTGATATGACGCTGAAAGACCGCGTCATTATGGCCAATCTAAAGGAATCCCAACTCCCGTTGTTGGAACAGACCCTTGGACGCTACATCCTCACGCAGCTTGAACACTGGCAGAAAATGTTCGGGGGCGCTTTCTCCCCGGTCGGACTGGAAGCAGGTATCAAAGGCAACGAGGAGGTTTGCCGCCGGGTAATCGGGAAATTATGGGAAAAACTCCGAAGAACCCACCGGCTTCGAATGGTGAAATAGGGTTCATCTGGAGCCAATGCGGTCGCTAGGGCAACCTCATTTAATACAGATGAACGTTGGACGTTCGTTTTTTATCTCTCTCTGTTTTCTGCATGGGATCGCCCTGATGCGGGAGCTATCTTCGATCAACTTCCCCCACCTGAAATGCCAACCGGTTTTGGGATCTGTCTCTGAGGAAGTTTCTAAGGGTTTTTTCAATTACTGTAAAGGCCAACTCCGACCAGGGGATCTGGGCCTCACTGAAAAGCCTTACCGAAAGACTCTCCTTCCCGGGAGCGAAGCGGGGGCTCAGCATTTGAGCGCAGAACATGAAATAGATGTGATCGGCAAAGGTGAGGTGGAACAGGGCATAGGGCCGCAGGATTTCGATCCTGGCACCGGTTTCCTCAAAAGTTTCACGGATGGCCCCCTGTTCCACCGTTTCACCGTTTTCAAGATAGCCGGCCGGAAGCGTCCATTTCCCGAAGCCCGGTTCGATGGCGCGTCGGCACAGCAGAATGTCTCCCTGCCAGACCGGGATGCATCCCACCACCACTTTCGGATTTTCATAATGGACCGTCCCGCAGTCATCGCATATATACCGGGATCGGTCATCCCCGGGGGGGACTCGATATGACAGGGACGCACCGCACTGGGTACAAAATTTCATTCGCTTTTCATCCGTTTTCATCCGTCTGTCCCCTTCGGAGCGCTTTGCATCCGCGCCAAACGATTCTGCTGTCGTTTCGGGTTTTCAAGCCTAAGTTTATAGTCTATATTTCCGAAAATAACCATGTCAAAAGGACCTCAAGATAAGGTGAAAAAGATGAAGGACGATCAAAACATCTTCTGGATCGGATTCGGCGACATTCACGAAAATGTATCCCCTGCAGCGAAGATCGAGTCGCTGCCCCGGGCCCGGGGTGTTCTGATCGCCGGGGACCTGACCAATGTGGGGGGGAGGGATGCCGCCCGGCGGATCATTGGTGCCATCGAAAAAATAAATCCACGGATCTACGCTCAAATCGGCAATATGGACACCGGGGAAGTGGATGACTTCCTGACGGAAAAACAAATCAACGTCCATGCAACCACCACGGACCTGGGTCACGGCGTAGGCCTTCTGGGGCTCGGCTATTCCTCCCCCACACCTTTTCACACCCCGTCTGAAGTCAGCGACGAGCAGCTTGCGCAGTGGCTCATCCAGGCCCATCGCGAAGCCGACGGGTTTAAGCACCTGATCCTCATGGCTCACACCCCGCCTCTCAACACAACGACGGATCAGATCCATTCCGGTCAGTCTGTCGGCAGTACGGCGGTCCGTCGGTTCATCGAGAAAGTGCAGCCCGACGTTTGCCTGACCGGACACATACACGAAGCCAGATCAGAGGATAGCATCGGAAAAACCAGGATTGTAAATCCGGGACCGTTCGGGGAAGGGGGCTACGCAGTGATTCGGCTTGAGAATAACCAGCTCACCATTCATCTGGAGCAAATACCATAATTGCTTCAATCCAGCGACTTCAGGCCTCAGATTTTCAACCAGTATCTGGGATTGGATGTTATTAAAAAAGTCTTTGGCTGCCCAGCATCCCAGCCGTCCAGCCGCCAAGCATCCGGCGTCGCCGGATCACGCATGCTCCCGCGTCTTATGGAATTCGACATCCTTCCACTGATCCATGATCCGCCCCAGACGCCATTCGTTGGCGGCAAGGTAGGCCAGGTTTCCCTCGGCATCCAGGGCCAGGGTGGTCTGGTTTTCCCGCTCGAACTGCTTCAGCCGCTTGGGGTCTTCGCAGGTAATCCAGCGGGCGGTGGAAAGATCTACTGACTCATAAACGGCTTCCACTCCGTATTCGGCCTTCAGCCGCTCCATGGTAACATCAAACTGCAACACGCCCACGGCTCCCAGAATGTGATCGGTCCCCGTGAGGGGCCGAAAAACCTGAACAGCCCCTTCCTCGGCCAGTTGCGTGAGCCCTTTTTGAAGCTGTTTGCTCTTGAGCGGATTTTTTAAAAGCACCCTTCGAAAATGCTCCGGAGCAAAATTCGGAATACCCGAAAACTTCAAGGGTTCTTTCTCCGTAAACGTATCTCCGATCTTGATGGTTCCGTGATTGTGAATACCGATGATATCTCCGGGGAAGGCCTCTTCCACATGGGTGCGGTCCTGGGCCATGAATATGGTGGCGTTGGCAAAAGTGACATCTTTTCCGATCCGGTGGTGCCGGACCTTCATTCCCGGTGTGAACCTGCCGGAACAAATGCGAATAAATGCCATCCGGTCCCGGTGCGCAGGATCCATATTCGCCTGAATTTTGAATGCAAACCCGGAGAAAGACTCCTCCTGGGGCAAGACCTCCCGGGAGTCGGCCATCCGTGGCCCCGGGGCGGGGGCCAGTCCCACCAATGCATCCAGGAGTTCCCGGACCCCGAAATTATTGATGGCACTGCCGAAAAAAACCGGGGTTTGATTGCCCTTTAAAAATTCCTCCAGATCAAACGGGTTTGCGGCTCCGTCCAGAAGTTCTATATCCTCCCGCAATTCTCCGGCCTGACTTCCCAGGTGCCCATCCAAAGCCGCATCTTCTAAATTCTCGATGGTAATATCATCCTGACGCGCGGTCTCTTTTCCGGGTGTGAAAAGCTGGAGCCGCTTCCGGTAAAGGTTATAAACCCCCCGGAACCGCTTTCCAGCACCGATGGGCCAGCTCAGGGGGGTACATTCGATCTGGAGTTTGTCTTCGATATCCCCCATCACATCCAGGGGCGGCAAGCCCTCACGGTCCATTTTATTGATAAAGGTGATAATGGGTGTGTTTCGCATCCGGCAAACCGCCATCAGTTTCTCGGTCTGTGGCTCTACTCCCTTGGCGCTGTCGATGACCATCAGTGCGCTGTCGACGGCCGTCAGCACCCGGTAGGTGTCCTCTGAAAAATCTTCATGTCCCGGGGTGTCCAGAAGGTTGATGTCAAACTCCCGGTAACCGAATTTCATGACCGATGTCGTCACTGAAATCCCCCGCTCCTTTTCAATATTCATCCAGTCGCTTCGGGCATGACGGGCCGCCTTCCGGGCCTTGACCGCCCCCGCCATCTGGATGGCGCCGCCGAAAAGAAGCAGTTTCTCGGTCAGCGTCGTCTTACCGGCATCCGGATGGCTGATGATGCCGAAGGTCCGGCGGCGGCGTATTTGTTCCAAATAGTGTTTACTCACAAAAATTACCTTTCCATAAAAAAATCGGGCCTTCGCTCCGCAGCCCGAATCCTCTTCTACAACTTTGACTGGATTCTAATACCAGAAAATAGAACTTTCGTAAAGTTTTTCACATCGAACACTACTATGGCAATCGAATTGTGTTGCAATACATTCAATCAATGTTGGAGTGGCTGTGGATAATGGGGATAATCTCGGGGGATGGGACCCGCTGGCCCGGGACGGGGAATCAGGCGGAAGTCGTCTCGAGCTTGCGGATAACAGGTTCTAAAGAAAATCATCGCCTGAACCATTGGGAAATACGAATGCATACACTACGGAAAGGCAGCGCCCATTTCCAAACCCGTATACTGATTTTCTTAAGAATCTGTAATCCGCTTCAGACAGGCGATCCGTCTTCCGCCTGATTCCCCGTCCCGGCCCAGTTAGTTGGCGTGGAATTGGACATGGCTGCGAGGCCATCTAAAATCGGAAAAGCCGGGGGCAAGGCTCGATGCCGGAAGTCTGGACTGTTTGAGTAGATTAGAACCCGTTAGGAAAATCAGCTCGGGGAAAGGGTTTAAAAAAATCGTGCGACTGCATAGCGACTGACGTATCTTTAAAGCCTCGGCACTGATTTTCCTTACGGGTTCTTATCTGCGAGTTTCCAGGCTTCCGGCATCGAGCCTTGCCTCCGGCGCCATCCTTATTCTCTTTTTCTGAACGATGGGCTTTATTGAGCCCGCAAACAAAAGATATGCGATTGCCCTGATCGAACGACAAGAGTAGTGCGTTCGGTGGTGGAATCGAGCATTCGTTTTAAAAGCTATTGCTATCTATTTGATACTTCTTGATTTTATACCGAAGCACCCGCTCACTGATCCCCAGTGAATCAGCTGCCCGGGTTTGAATCCCCTCAAAACGCTCCAGCGCAGACAAAATCATTTCCCGTTCCACCGCTTCGAGCCGGTCCTTCAACCGTCCCCCTTCAGTCACCTGGTGAAACCGGATCTCCGGCGGAAGGTCGCCTGGCCGGACAACAGTGCCCCGGACAAGGGTCACCGTCCGCTGAATGACATGCTCCAGTTCCCGGACATTCCCCGGAAAGGGATATTTTACGATCATGGCAAGCGCATCCGAATCGAAGCGAAGCGACCGGAGGCTGTAACGTTCCACAAAAAAGTCCACCAGCGCGGGAATGTCTTCCCGCCGTGTCCTTAAGGGCGGGATTTCGATCTCAAAAACGTTCAGCCGGTAGAACAGGTCCTCCCGAAACCCGCCGGCGGTCACCAGCGCACGGAGGTCCCGATTGGTGGCCGCAATTACCCGGGCATCGGTTTCGATCTCCCGTTCACCCCCCACCCGGCAAATCTTGTTCTCCTGAAGGGAACGAAGCAGCTTGGGTTGAAGCCCTGTTGGCAGTTCCCCCACTTCGTCCAGAAAAATGGTCCCACCCCCGGCCAGTTCGAAACGGCCCCGCCTGGTGGCGACAGCGCCTGAAAAGGCGCCCTTTTCGTGACCGAACAGTTCTGACTCAAAAAGGTTCTCGGGAACGGCTCCGCAGTTGACCGCTTCGAAAGGACCCCCTGCCACCGGGCTGAGCATGTGAACCAGCCGTGCGATGAGCTCTTTCCCGGTACCGGTTTCTCCCTTTATCAGAACCGCCCACGGCGTCGGGGCCACCCGCCTTACGAGCGACAGCACTTCCTGCATTCCGGGTCCCTCACCGATAATTCGGATGGGAAGCGGGGTCTGGTCCATTGCATCCCGAACATCTGCCACATCCTCCTGAATCTCCACCCGTCCTTCGATCCTCTGAATTTTTTCGATCAGCTCGGCAAGATCCACGGGTTTTTCAAGAAAATCGTCCGCGCCTAATTTCATCACGGAAACTGCCGTATCCACGGACCCGAAGGCCGTAATGATAACAGCATGAACCAGCGGATTGATCTCCTTCATCCGGGCCAGCACCTCATCTCCCGTCATGCCCGGCATCTTATGGTCCAGAAGCACCAGTTGGTAGGGATGCCGATCAAAGCGCGCAAGGGCTTGCGGGCCATCTGCGGCCGTATCCACTGTATACCCCTTTTTTTCCAGGAATCCCTGAAGCAGATCCCGCTGCATGGCCTCGTCGTCAACGATGAGTATCCGCATGATCCTCCTTGAGCGCTTCCGGCAGATACGGAAACCGCAGGGTCACCCGAAGCACGCCCGGCCGGGGGACCTCCACCGCCATTTTTCCGCCATGGGCCAGAACCGTTTTCCGTACAATGGCAAGGCCCAAACCGGTCCCCCGTGTTTTGGTGGTATAATATGGTTCCAGTATCTGGTCCGCCTCCTTGGTAGACAGGTTAAACCCGCTGTTTTCAATGCGAAAAACGCACTCCCCAGCCCGGGAGAAAACCCTCAGGGACAGAAACCCTCCCTCCGGTTGGGCTTCAACACCGTTTTTAATCAGGTTTTCAACCACCTGGGAAAGCAGGTGGGAATCCGCGAAAAGCGGCCGGTCTTCTTGAATATCCAAGTTCGCTTTGATGGCTTGCTCGCTGAACCGCGGTTCGTAGAGAACCCACAGGTCCCGCACCAGTTCACCGAAAAAAATCCGCTCTCGCCGGGGCTGCAGGGGATTCGCGTACAGACGGATATTTTCGATAATTCCATCCGCCCGCTTAAGCGCCCGAAGCATGGTGGAGAGAAGCTCCCGCTCGCCGACATCCAATGTTTCGGACTCCATACGAAGCCGCTGAAGCCCTATACCGATAGCGTTCAGGGGATTCCGTATTTCATGTGCGATGGCGGCAGCCGAACGACCCAGGGCTGCATCTTCGCGCTCATGGGCAAGCTTCCGTTCCACTGAACGGATATGCTCGAAATACGCCTGTTGATACCGGTAGAGGAGCCACGAAAATCCCCCGCCGAGAAGCGCCAGCACAGCGCTGAAAATAAAAAACTCACCCCAGATCTGCCTGACCCGGGAGGCAAACTGCCCGGCATCCAGTCCCACCGACAACACCTGTTCTCCCAGAAACCGCCTGACCTCCGCGATCTTACCGTTTGCGTCATCCAGGAACACCACGCTTTCCGGATCAATCTCTTGGGACGCTAAGCTCCCTGAGCCGTGAGCCGGCGTCAACTTTACATACCGAATGCCCGCCAAGCCGGTCAGGGCCTTCAACAACCGATCTTTTCCGATCTTTTCCTGCAATCCTTCGATGGCGTGGGCATCGATGCCGATACCGATACAATCGCCCTCCGGAGCCTGTTTCCAGACGGAGATATAGAGGTGCTGGTCCTGAAGGTGCTGGAGACTGGGCGATTGCCCGCTACAGAATTTATCGGTATCCTGAAGCCAGCGCAAAGGCCCCATGGCCGATGTACCGTCTTTGCGGTGAATAAAAATGCCCGTCAGCCCGTATTTCTGGGCAAATCCCGTCAGCTCTTCATCGGTGAACGGCTCAATGTCATCCAGATACGCCACAAATCTTGCCGTATTCCCGAGAAACAAGTCCAGAATTTCTTCAACCGAGCTCTGGGCAAGGGACGATCCTTTTATGTTTAATTCGATAACGCCGGCAAGCATCCGGGCGCGCTCCCGGGCGTAAGTGAGAAAAGTTTCCTGGGTCCCCCGGACCTGCCAGTAAAAATAGGTAAGGACTACGCCGATCAAAAGACCGAAAATAAGAAGGTTTCCCCGCCAACCCGGCAGCAGCCTGAATATCCTGGCGGGAGAAAAAAATGGGCCGCTGCGATCGTTCATTTTCTCCCGAAGCCCCTGCCGGTGGAACCTTGACCGCCACCTCCCCAGCCCTGGCCCAGCCTGGACCGGACACCTGTGGGATCATTCCCGGAGTTGCCGGATCCTCCCATACGAATGGCATCCGCCCTAAATGCGGTGATGTCGCCTTTTTCCGTATACGCCCCCCAAACCCGGATAGTATCTCCCTTCGACAGGCCGTTCGGAATTTTATCCGGGGAGGTGGTGATCACAATCGATTCCGCTTTTTTTGAGGTGTCGCTTGCTCCCGACTGGTCAATCACCCGAAGCGTGATGCGCCCATGATCCCGATCGACCGTAACCACAGCCCCCAAAAGGATCTCTGAGGCGTGGGCAGTGGACGCCAAGATCCCAAACCATGCGATCAGAATGTATAGGAAATACCGCATAACACCACCGATTTTTTATAGCCTACGCCGGAAATGGGTGACTCGATCACCGACCGATCGAACTGGATCTGAAATTTTATGTTGCCCACCGTCCGACTGCCCCCCAAACCAAACCCGTAAACATCATCGCGACGGTCGCCTCCCTCCGGTGAGATATCATAGTCCAAAGTTGACCAGTATCCGTTTGCAAAAATCTCCATGGACTGAGAACAAAACCAGCTCAATTTCCCGGATCCGCCTTCCTCCCGAAAAGTCTCATAGCTATCCGAAGAATTTGCATTTCGGAAAATAGCGGATAGATCCGCCTGCAAATCGGGACTGATGATCCAGTTGACGGCCATTTCCGAAGTCCAGAGTGTATCGTTGCGAGGCAGCAGGGTGACCAAATCAGTCTCAACCGTCGTATTCGTCGGACTATTCGTCGAACCATTCATCGAACCATTACCATTCGTCGGACTATTCATAGGACTTCCGGGCCCTTTTCCCATACCGATGGTAAATGCCCGCTGTCCCGGAAGACTCACCCCGTTTCGATAATCCACCCGGCTGAACGACTCTCGAAGCGACAGCGTTACCCGGGCATTCGCCAGCCATTGCAGTTCTCCTCCTGCAAGCAGCATGTTATATTCGTCTTCCGCCACATACTCATCGCGGTATGCTTCGGCCTGAACAAATACCCCGGTACGAAATCGGTCATGCCAAAGGCCTGAGTAAAACTCCGTACCGGCCTGGACCCTGTAATTATCGCTAACCTTTGTGTAATCACAATACATCGCATCTAAAAAAAGATCCAGTCTTGAACCCGTCGGGCCTTTGAAAACCACCTGCTCAAATTGAGTTGAAACCTTTGCGAGTCCGGATCCCTCCCCCGCCGGTATTTTGGCCACATTGTCATCGTATCCACCCTCCAGCTTAACGCTTGTCTCGAGCGCCGAAGCATTGGAACACAGCAACAGACAGCCCGCCATCAGAAAAACAATAATATGCCGGATTGCTTTCAGACGTCCAGCCGTTTCCAGTCGCTTCAAATTGCCTTTCCGGAAGTCTCCAATCATTCGCATTTGCCATTTCCTCCTGGGAGTCTGTGAAGTTTTACAACTGAAACAGATGGATTAAAACCGTATCTTGTTATCTGCTTCCCCTGACTTTCTTTCCACAATGATTCAAATCGCGCAACGATTCTACTGGTTTCTTACTCAATTTGCATGCCATGTATAATAAATAATTATATGCTGTTAAAACAACCAGATAAAAATATTGTCGAACTCTTTTCATCGACAAAACCTGTCTTGCTTCGACAATAATGTCGAACACGGCTTCCCCTTGGGACTATGGCATTCAAACCCTTTAATCGCGATCATCCGAAAGAAGCCCCTCTCGGTAATGCCTGATATTTGGTACTCCGACCGCACTTGATTTGAAAAAAAAAGTCAATTGATATAAACTTTTTAAATTAAGGATTATCTTTTTAAAACCTTGCGAACAATCGGTGACTTCCGCAAATTGACCCGTCCTGACTGTTAAGACTTAAGAGCACACTTGCCGTGAAGTTCACAATATTCAAAAGACTGCTTTTTGGCTATCTTGCCATCATGATCCTGGTTGTCGGTCTGGGGGTTTTTCTTACCTTCCAGCTCAACCGGCTGAACCGACTGGCCCGTGCGGCAACGTCGGTGGACGGGGAAATCATCCGATCGGCCCAGAGCATATCGAATACACTCCCCATGGCGATCAGCTTTCAAAAGAAATATCTCATCTCCGGTGATCCGGATTTCCACAAACATTTCCAAATCAATCAGGCTGATATCCTATCAAAAATTCAACGTTTGAAGGACCTTCTGGATCAATCGGAATATCCGCATTTTGCCCAGGAGTTAGACACCTCGCAGCAGCGTTTCTTTAACCGGCTTGAAAAGGAAATCGAATCCTACCCCACTCAAAAAACGAATGTCGTGACCGATCAGGAGAATGGGGACAAGAATTCTCTGTTTGAAGTGTTCAACAACCTTCTTCTGGATATCACTTCCACGGCAAATGCGGACCGCGATGCCAAATTGCTTGCCTGCAACCTCATCAGTGCACATGTTCTGAAGACCACCACCGCGGCCGCCTTGATATGCATTCTCCTGGGCACCCTGCTTTCTATTTTCAACACGCATAATATTACTCGCCCCATCCACATGCTTCAGGAAAAAACACGGGAAATTACAGCCGGCCGGTTTCAGACCATTACTAGAATAAAAAGTCCTCCTGAGATTCAAAAACTTGCCGAGGATTTCAATAAAATGGGCAACCGGCTTCTTGAACTTAACGAAATGAAGGAAGATTTCATCTGCCACGTTTCCCACGGTCTTCGAACCCCTCTTACCGCGATACGGGAGGCATCTGGGATGCTGCTGGATGGGTCCTTTCCAACAACATCCACCAAGGGACACGAGTTGCTCACCATTGTCCGGGAAGAGTGCGAAAGACTCATTGCATCGGTCAACCAGATGCTCAATCTATCCAGAATGGAGGCCGGCATGATGGAATACCGATTCGAGCCGACGGATCTTTCACAGATCATTCGAGCGTGCATTCTGAAGCTCGCCCCTCTTGCCCATGGTAAACATCTGTCTCTTTCGCTGCTTCCTCTGGAGCACCTGCCGGAGATACGGGTCGACCGGGAGCAAATTCATCAACTCCTGGAAAACCTGCTCGCAAACGCTATCAACTTTACAGCCCCCGGGGGCCAGGTAACGGTTTCCGCGACACATGGAGGGGACGATCCGGACTGTATCCTGGTGGCTGTTCGCGATACGGGATGCGGCATTCAAAAAAGTCATCTTGAAACCATTTTTGAAAAGTTCAAGAGAATTGAAAGCGGAACCGCCATTAAACGAGGAACCGGGCTGGGACTCGCCATTTCGAAACACATCATCTCGGCTCATGGAGGGAAAATATGGGTACAAAGCGAACCCGGAGTCGGAAGTACTTTTTCCTTTACCTTGCCTGTAGCGTAGTCCTTTTCGTCACGGGCAATGCCTGCATCCGTCATGTGTCTACCGCTCCGGATAAGGAATCGAAGATGGATGGTGCCAACTCCATTCCTGCAGACAGTCTGCTTCAGGAGAAACCCGGTACATCTTCCCCTCAAGAGACAGTGGAACACGAGGCTTCCAGGCATCTGGCCGCCGCCCGGTCTGCCCTGGCGGCGGGAGATTATTCCGCTGCTTTTATAGAGATTGAAATGGCATCCAACCATTCACCGAATTCCAGCCGTCCCGAAACGATCTTTTTGACGGGGCTTTTCTATGCGGACCCTAAAAATCCGACCGCGAATATTACAAAGGCCAATGAATCGCTTCAGCTTCTTGAAAATGAGCACCCTGAATCCAACCGGATTTGCGAAGTACGGATCCTCTCCGAACTGCTGCTCCGGTTGCAGGCATCGGAATCCGTTAACAAGCGCCTCCGTCAGGATATCGTCCAATTGGAAAAGAATCTATCCGCAGAGCGTAACAGCGTTCAAACCCTGAAAAGCCTGCTGAAAAAAATGAAGGAAATCGACCTGGAGGTTGCACCGAAAGAATAGAGGATTTTATGCATCATATACTTGTCGTAGATGATGATCAGAAAATACTTCAGGTAATACGTCTCCGACTGGAATCAGGCGGGTATCGTGTTACGACGACCCGGCATGCAGATAGTGCCCTGGAGTTGATTCGTGATCAAAGCTTCAATCTTGCGCTGATTGATTTGAAACTGGTCGATGGCAGCGGCATCGAACTGATGCAACAGATCAAATCCATTCAAAAAAACATACCCGTTATTATCCTGACGGCTTACGGAACCATCAACAATGCCGTGGAAGCCATGCAAAAGGGCGCCTATCACTATCTGACCAAACCGTTCGATGGTCGTGAACTGCTGATTCAAGTAAAAAAATGCCTTCGGGAGCAAGCGCTTTCCCTGGAAATCGAGCGATTGAGAAAACTTCTGAAAGGCACCTACACATTTAAAAACATCATCGGCCGAAGCCGGCAGATGAAAAAGATTCTGGAACAGGTCACCCTCGCGGCTGAAACCGATTCAAACGTTTGTATCGAAGGCCGAAGCGGCACTGGAAAAGAGCTCATTGCAAAAACGCTGCACCTTTCGAGCAGCCGGCGAAACGGCCCCTTCATCGCAGTAAACGTCAGCGCCATCCCGGAAACGCTTTTGGAAAACGAACTCTTCGGACATGTCAAAGGCGCTTTTACAGGTGCCGACCATGACAACAAAGGGCTCCTGGAAGCGGCCCACAATGGTACCTTCTTTTTTGATGAAATATCGGAAATGCCGCTTTCCATGCAGGTCAAACTGCTTCGCGTGCTTGAAGAACGTGAGTTTTTCCCCCTGGGGGGCCAAAAACTGATCAAAATTGATGTACGAATCATTGCGGCTTCCAGTAAAAATCTTGCAGCGGAAGTGAGCGAGGGGAGATTTCGAGAAGATCTGTTCTATCGAATTCACGTTATTACCATCGAGTTGCCCCCCCTTTGCGAAAGGAAAGAAGATATTCCGCTGCTGACCATTCATTTTCTCGAAAAATTCAACACCGAAATGTCAAAGTCCGTCCGGGAGATCAGCCGGGGGGCCATGCAGAAACTCATGTCCTATTCATGGCCCGGAAATGTCCGTGAGCTCGAAAACACCATTGAATGCGCCGTTGCACTGGCGGAAAATCCGGTAATCACCGAAGAGCTCGTATTACGAAATCCGACCCCCAACGACCGGCCCTTCGAACCGTGGAAAAACGCCAAGGAAGAGTTTGAACGGCAGTATTTAATGCAATTGCTTGAAATTACGTCAGGGAACATGAGCCAGGCAGCAAAGCTGTCCGGGAAATACCGGGCGGATCTATACGCACTCCTACGCAAATATCACATCAATCCAACCGACTACCGCAACACAGCTTCCCAAGCATAATTCTTTTTTTGATCTGAAATTCCGCTTACACAAACGTATTACGTTCATGTAATTCAGTTGATAAATTTAGCGGACAGCAATGGTCAAACAGCATAATTATACTTTACATCCAGTTGGTTATAATTTAAACTCTGCCTCCGGAACACTTATTGCTTGAGAAAAGATGACACCGATAATTGTTTCCATTTTATTTGGTGGCAATATTCGAAAAGAGTATCACCATCAACTGAAAGGTGATCCCAAGAATGACGTTGCAAAAATATTCTTCCCTTTGCGTCCCGTTTATCTCCGTGCTGGCCATCGCGGTTCTTTTCTTGCTGCCCGCATCCTCTGAAGCAGAGCATAACCCTATAAAACCGTATTCCGCCCTGTTGGAGATGTCCGCATCTGGAAATTCGGATTCCCCTTGGTATGCCCTGGAGAATTTTGAAAATAGTTTTCAGCCGCAGATTCATGCAACAAACATAGAATACCTGAAAACGCATCCGGATATTATTGCACAGATCCGTTCAGACCTCGGTGAACAGACATTCGAGTGGCACTTGAAAAAAATTTCCCACCGCCTGCTCTATTCCCCTGAAAACCGGCCGGAATATATAAAACTTTATGAAGCCTATTGTAAAGATACCATCACAAAGGTGCTCAGCAAGCTTGAAAAGACAAGTCCCTATACTCAGATTGTTACCTTGGCATCGCAATCTCTGCCGCTTGAAAACACAGAGGGTTTCAGCGCCTATATCGTTCACGATCTTACACTTGAATACCGGGCCCGATATGAGTTCACCAACACCTCCGATAAATCCGTCGCAATTGAACTTTCGGGGCAATATGCCACCGGAGAGGTAGGATCCTACTCCAGCGAGCTGGTCTTTGATGACAAGGGAAAAGTTCATTTTATTCATGATCATTACACCGTCTGGCAGGACAATGCTAAAAATGCATATACGGTATTAATGACACCGGTTGAAGAAACGCTGCACATCCTTCTGAGGCAATCCACCGAAGCCGCTATTAAAGCGGCCGTGGAGGCGCGCGGGACCTGCTCTCCCGAGATAGCCAAAAAAATTGTGGCGGATTGGATCAGCGTTGAGGAAGCCGTTGTCGGTGGGCTGGTTTACCATCTTCTGCCGCCGATCCTTGAAGAAGAAATCGGTCCCATTCCATCATCTCTTATTTCGGATGACCTGGAAACCAAGGATAATTTTTCCAAGTACCGCGGGTTGAGACAAGGTATTCGGCTCGTGGGGGAAATAGGATATAAAAAGTGTCTTGAAATGTATTTAAAAGATCCGGATATCCTTAAGAAAGATCTTCTCCTGTAACATTGAACGGATCCGGTGGTAACGTTTACTCGATATTATAATAAGAAACAGGGGGAAGAAAAATGCATCCCCCCCCCGTTTTAGACTTCCCTAAACAAGTGTTCATCAACGAGCCAAATGATTATTCCGGAATAAGCTCATAGCTTGTGATCGAGATATTTTTCTCTCCTGCTTCTGAATCCATGACGGTTGCCTTGACCTTGACCTTCTTTCCGACATATTCCTGCAGGTCCTTGCTTTTTTCTGAATTGGACAGTTGATAGCTTTCACCGTTTTCATCCACAAAGGTATTATCGCTCAGAACCGTCCCTGTCAGTTCGATGCTGTCGCCCGTTTTCAATTGCGCTTGCGGCTGCGTAGCCTCTTGCGGCTGGGCTTGCGGCTGGGTAGCCTCTTGCGCCTGGGCAGTCTTGTCCGGCTGCGTCGCCGTTTCGGCGAATCCGATACCGCTTGCCACCAATCCGAAAATCATCGCTAATACAAGGATTTCCCATACTCTTTTCATAGCTTTCTCCTTTCATTAATTAAATATCGATCATAAAACGATTCATTCGAAAACGGAGTGATATTGGAACCATTCCGTACCGCATGTACATCCCTCCTCATATAGCAAGCGATGTGCCACGGTAGAAATATTTTCAACATACTGAAAAAACAATATAAAGAAGCTCCTAAAAAAGAACTGGCCCTGAAAACGAATGGATTTTCCTACAGTGTCATCAGAGGGTCTCACTGTTCGCGTTGCTGCCTTTTGCTGGATCGGTCACGATAAATCATGCGAATGGATTAGGAAAAAAGTCCCTGACGGCATATCGCAAAAACCGTCGACATTATCCATTGAACAACCTGAAGGATTTTCCATACGGATGACTTATTTTCGCCAGTCACTATTTTCCTGCCTCAACTTCATACTGATCGATGCCGCGGTTCACCATTTTCCCTGACCTGAGAAGCTGAGCTTATATGACTGCCCTCTTTACATCTTTCCGATATTGGACTATTGATTTATCCGGAAATATTCGGGGATCCGCTATATTGCCGGAAGCCGTTCAACCTTCAATGGGATTAATAAAATGAACGTTGGAAAAAAAATCAGGATTAAGCGCATCATTAACCGGGAATCTGGAAAAACCGTCATTATTCCGATGGATCACGGCGTCACCATGGGTCCCATTCAGGGGCTCGAAAATATGGATAAGACCGTCAATATGATCATTCGCGGAGGCGCCAACGCAACGGTCGTTCATAAGGGAATCGTCATGTCCACAAACCGGACGGAAGACACCGATATCGGATTGATTATTCATTTGTCCGCTTCCACTTCCCTGAACCCGGAACCGAATGACAAAATCCCGGTATGTGATGTGGAGGAGGCGTTGGCGATAGGTGCTGATGCGGTGTCCGTTCATGTCAATATCGGTGCCGAAACGGAATCCTTCATGCTGGAGATGCTTGGAAACACCGCCCGGGAGTGCTATCGTTGGGGACTGCCCTTGCTGGCCATGATGTATCCCAGAGGCAATGCCGTCGAGGTCAATGTGGAAACCGTCAAGCTCGCAGCCCGTGTAGGGGCGGAGCTCGGGGCCGACATCATCAAATGCCCCTACACCGGCAGCCCCGAATCCTTTGAACAGGTTGTGCGGGGATGCCCGGTGCCGGTTGTAATTGCCGGCGGATCGAAGATGAGTGACACGGAAACCCTCAATATGATCGAAGGGGCCATGAAAGCGGGTGCCGGTGGTGTTTCCATGGGACGGAATGTGTTTCAGCACGAAAATCCCGAAGCTTTCGTGAAAGTCGCCTGCGCAATGGTACATAAAGGAATATCTGCTGCTGAAGCGCTGAAAATGATGAAGGGGTAGTTGTTTCTCTCTTTCCGAAAAGCGTTGCCGTAGTCGAAAGCAACCGCAAATGATCTTTAAAAATACCGGTAAAATCGCCGAAGATTTGTATATGATCGGCCACCCCGCTTTGCCGACGTACCTGCTCGACAGCAACACGTGCCCGGTACTGTTCGATTCCGGCATCTCCATCATGGGCAACCGCTATATCGAGGATATCAAGACGATTCTGAAGCATCGGAAGCCGACGTTTCTTCTGCTCACTCATTCCCATTTCGACCACTGCGGTTCTGCAGGCATTCTTAAACGAGCTTTTCCAGAAATGGAAATTCTCGCCTCTCCCCTTGCCAGCGCGGTTCTAAAAAGGCCGAACGCCCTGGAGTTGATTCAAAAGCTCACCAATGAAGCCCGATCGCTTGCCTGCGGCCTGGGTGTGACGGAATCAATCGTACCTGATTTTGCTCCCTTTTCAATCGACCGTACTGTTTCAGATGGTGACATCCTGCACCTCGGCCCGGACTTATCCATTCATATCCTTGCGACACCCGGGCATACCCGGGACAGTCTCAGTTTTTTCATTCCGGAAAGAAAAATCCTGATTCCGTCAGAGGCCTTGGGGATTCCGGATGCCACAGGCTATATTATTACCGAATGCCTCTCGAATTATGACCAGTACACCATTTCCCTGCTCAAACTCAAATCGCTGAACCCGGAAACACTCTGTCTCGGACATTACAGGGCCTTTAGCGGAAAAGATGCCTCACAATATATCGACGACAGTCTAACTAATTGTCGCGAATTTAAAGGCAGGCTGAGCACCTTTCTCCTTGAAGAAAAAGGCGATATGGATCTTGTCAGGCAGCGATTCAAGGCATTGGAGTGGGACGGTAAACGGGAGGACGCGCATCCGCTGCCAGCCTATTTTATCAATCTGGATGCCCGCATTCAGGCCGTGTTGTCCAGCAAATTAGATATTTCCAGAGAATAATTCGCCTCTATTTTCCGTCGCTTTCCTCCAGTTCCGGGTACAATAGTTTCCTGCAATCCGGGCAGATGCGGTGGGAAAAATCCAAATTCAAATGATCCTTGAAATATTTTTCCAGCCGGATTCAGTAATTTTCTTCATCCTTGATATTTTTACATCTTGCACAAATTGGAACAAAATTCCTCAATTCGATGAGATCGTTGATGTCTTCCAGTGTTAAAAGAATAATGGATTGCAGAAAGGACTTGTCGCCTTGGAAGCCATTATGATTCGTCATCGAACACCCATATTGAATAAGTGATGGATTAATGCAACGTTTTGATCTCCAACTCTAAGTTCAATCAAACCGTATTGCAACCCCTCCTGCCCGCAATAGGCACTTATATAAAATCTTGACATCGTCTTGTTAAAATAATATCAATTGAACAATTGATCAAATGTGGATGGAATAATGGATATTTGCCTCGAAAAATGCGTAAATGAGCCTGTTGTTCAGCAGGTTGTCAAGCAGCTTCCGGAAGAGGAAACAATTCTCCAGATAGCGGATATGTTCAAAGCCCTCAGCGACCCCACACGCCTGAAAATTGTCATGGCACTGCTGCAGCACCCTGAACTTTGTGTCTGCGATCTTTCTGTTATCAGCAATCTGTCTGATTCAGCCGTGTCCCATCAGTTGCGAATGCTCAGACATCTTAAAATTGTCAGCAACCGCAGGGAAGGCAAGATTGTATATTACCGGCTCTCGGATGATCACGTGAGACAACTTGTCAGCAATTCCATCGACCATGCCGCCGGAAAAGGATGCCATCTGTAATGGAAATCAGTACCCTGATATCATTTTTCGAGCATTTGTTCTTTGCCTGCTGGAACACATACCGCACATCCGCCATTTATATGCTGTTCGGGTTTTTGATTGCCGGCTTTATGCACATCTTTATCCGCCCCGAAAAAATAGGGGCATTTTTAAACCGGGGAACGTTTCGACCGGTCTTTCTGTCCGCTCTGATCGGGGTCCCGATTCCGCTTTGCTCGTGCGGGGTTGTCCCGGCCGCAGCCGGTCTTCGAAAACAGGGCGCGAGCAAAGGGGCAACCCTTTCTTTTCTGATTTCCACACCGGAGTCCGGAATCGACTCCATCTCTGTAACGTATGCTCTTCTGGACCCGATCATGACCGTCGTTCGTCCCCTGTGCGCGTTTTTAACGGCCATGGTTGCCGGGATGATGGAAAATATGTTCGGCACGGTCACCGCTTCTCCGAAAGAGGCCCTTAAAAGTTGTGGTTGTCATTCCGGGTGTTGCAGCAACAATACAATATCCACCCTGTCGGCAAATAAACCCCTGGGGAAAACGGGAACAAAACTTTCATCGGCCATGACCTATGCCTTTGTCGACCTGCTGGGGGATGTGGGCAAATGGTTCATTATTGGAGTTCTTATTGCCGGCCTGATCACCCTAATGATTCCCGACTCGTTCCTGCCGATTGTTTCTCAAAACCGGATGTTGTCGATAGTGTTGGCCATGGCCGCCGGCATCCCCACGTACGTCTGTGCGACGGCATCGACACCCATTGCAGCGGCATTGATTTTAAAGGGGCTGAATCCCGGTGCTGCACTGGCGTTCCTGCTGCTGGGACCGGCGACAAATATGGCTACCATCAGCATGGTATACGGACTTCTTGGAAAAAGATCACTGTTTGTCTATCTGGGATCCATGATTGGATGCACGATGCTGTTCGGATTTCTGGTGGACTCGCTTTACACAATTATGAAAATTGCACCCACTGCTACGGTGGGGAGCGCCTCCGATATCATACCGGTATCGGTTGAAATCCTGGCGTCGGCCGTACTGGGGATACTTCTGATCTATTCAATTTCGAAAAGCATCAGGATATGATGTTCAGTACATCGCCTTTCATTTGATCTTCCGTCTCAATTACTTTCAGATTCGCCTGATAACTGCGTTGCAGGAGTGTCATCTGGGTCATTTCCTCGGCCAGGTCTACGTTCGAGGCTTCCAGCGCCGGAGATACAATCCGGCCGAGACCGTTTGATCCTGCCGTGTCGGTCACCGCCTCTCCGGATTTACGGGTCGCGGAATACAGATTATTGCCGATTTTATTCAATCCTCCCGGATTGGTAAACCGAGCAAGCGCTATCTGATATAGATCCACGCTATCGCCGTTGGAATAAGTTCCGGTAACAACACCGTCTTTCCCCACCGATAGCGATGTAAGGGATCCCGGACCAGCCCCGTCACTACTGATTTGCATGGTGGAAGAAGCGGCGGCGTATTGGATGCTGCTGCCGGCACCCACCACCCAGAAACTGCCGTTGTACCTTGCCCCGAAATCAAGCTGAATGTTCATCTGCGACTGCCCCCCGGCAGATCCAAGGAAATCGGCTTGAAAAGCATAATGCCCTGCGCTCAGGTCCTTATCCGGATTCTGCTCCGTCCAGTTCCCGGCACCATCGTCAACAGACATGCTCATATCTGTCAGCGTCCCGGTCGCATCGAAAGAAAGCGTTCCCCGGGCAAGAAGCCCGAGATCGCTTCCGGAAGCTCCCGAGCGCAGATCTTCCGCCGGGTTCGTTGTGACAATGTATTCCCACTCGTTCGCGGATTCGGATCGATCAAAATACAGCGTGAGGTCATGCTGCCCCCCCTCGGCATCATAAACCGTGGTGCTGGTGCTGTAGCCGTAAGCCCCGGAATCAAGATAATTTCCATCGGTGTCGCTGCCATCCCAAAGCCCGGAAAGAGCATCCACGCCTGAACTGTTGTTTGGTGATTGTGAATCCAGGTTCACTGATGCGGACACGGTCGTCGTCGCCATCGGCGGGGCGCTGAAACCATCGAGTGCAATATTCCCAATATCCCAAGTAATATTAACCGTTTGCAGATTTAATTTCCAACCTTGAACAACATTGCCGGAACTGTCCACGAGACGGCCCTGGGCATCAAAATCGAATTCGCCGTCACGGGTGTAGTAGGTTTCATCATCGCGCCCGGAGACAATGAAATATCCCTCTCCGGAAATAGCCATATCCGTCGGGGATCCGGTGGACAGAAGCGTTCCCTGGGAAAACGCCTCGGAAATTTCCCCAAAACGGCTTCCTCCGCCGAAATTTCCAAAAGTGGTGTCGACACTGCTGGCGCTGCTTTTCTTGAAACCGTTGGTGGTGGAATTGGCGATGTTGTTTGCCCTCACCCCCAATTTATTCCCCAGCGCCTGCAGGGCTGAGATTGCCGAATTGACAGCCTGCACCATTCTTCAGTCTCCCTTTTTATTAAATGATACCAAACTCAATGGTGTCCCTTACTTGGTATCGGCTGAAGCCAGTAAAAAATTAAGTATTTAGTTTACACCGGTTTGGACAACTTGATATAAGGATCGAGACATTTCCCGTTTTAACTGATCCGGATGCGATTCAAACAAAGAGGGTGCCATGCTGTTTCAAACCGCCGGGGTTGAGGTCTCACCATGGATTCCGCCGCTTGTGGCATTTGTCATTTCCTTTTTTACCTCCATGGGCGGCGTGTCCGGCGCTTTTCTTCTGCTGCCGTTTCAGATGTCGTTTCTCGGCTACACCAATCCATCGGTCAGCGCCACCAACCAGGTGTTTAATATTTTTGCAATTCCCAGCGGTGTCCTCCGCTACTGCAAAGAAGGGCGCATGCTATGGCCGCTTGCATGGATTGTGATTGCCGGGACTTTACCGGGCGTTTTCATCGGAGCGATTGTTCGCGTGGCATATCTGCCCGATCCAAGGCATTTCAAACTGTTTGCCGCTGCAGTTTTGCTGTATATCGGTGTAAAAATGCTGTTGGATCAACTTAGGAAAAACGCTATCCCCACCGCCCTGATCAATAGTGAACTGCAATTTCAAAAATCCATCCGCAGTCACCACCTGGGAAAAAGCACCCCTCAAACAACCGAAAAAACCACCGAGTCTGCTGTGAAGGTAACGCATTTCAATTTCAACCGTCTTCGTTATACCTTTTATAATGAAGAATTTGATATATCTTTCTGGGGGGTTTTTTCACTCAGCTTCATCGTCGGCGTCGTCGGCGGGATCTATGGAATCGGTGGAGGGTCCATCATCGCGCCCTTTTTCGTCACATTCTTTGGCCTGCCGGTGTATACCGTTGCCGGCGCCGCCCTCATGGGGACCTTTGTGACATCCGTGGCAGGTGTAGTTTTTTATCAAATGATCGCAATGCGTTATCCCGGGATGTCAATTGCACCGGACTGGCTCCTTGGGCTGCTGTTCGGCCTGGGGGGAATGGCAGGAATGTATCTCGGAGCTCGCTGCCAGAAATTCATTCCGGCCAAAGCCATTAAATGGATGCTTGCCGGCATCATCTTTTTTACGGCCATAAAGTACGGAATCGAGTTTCTCAAATAAAAAACCCCGTACACTTTCGTGGACGGGGTTTCGAGAAGATTTTTTCGGCGGCGACCTACTCTCCCACACAGTTTCCCGTGCAGTACCATCGGCGCGATAGAGCTTAACTGCCGTG
>JBECKW010000342.1:0-3075 GCA_040235505.1 Desulfobacterales bacterium | reverse complement strand
CCTGGGCATGGCTGCTGGGGTGGTACCCCATGGATTCGACAACCCGCCACACTTTTTCTGCAGTTTTAGGGCTGACCTTGTCGCTTCCGTTGATGGTTCGGGATACCGTGGCGGTGGAAACCCCCGCGTGTTTTGCTATTTCATTGATGTTCATAGGCTGCCGTTATGCTCATGGTGCGGATCTTACATATAAAGCGTGTTATCATAAGTTAAAGCCTGGCCCCATTCAAGATCAAAAGAATTGTTTTTGGGGCTGGCATCGCCATCGGTATCGGAATCCAAAGCTTTTTGATGTTTGATTTACTACCACAATCCCCTGTTGGCGCAATCCCCTTGACAACCCTGGCATCATGTGAGAGAAATACGAAATGTAAGCGCTTACAACAATAACCCCTGATCTGGCTCGATGTCAAACCTTTTCGCGAAACATCCATGCAGTTAAGCGCAGACTTCGAAAGCGTATATAAGGGAAGATGGTTGTTGCTATGAACCATGAGCTATGGGCCAGGAGCTTCGGCGCAGACGAACTCAGGTGAACCATGACCGATTTAAAAAATTCACCCCATCGCCGTTACAACCCACTGACCTCCGAATGGGTACTGGTATCCCCCCAGCGGACCCGGCGCCCCTGGCAGGGGGAAAGCGAGAAGTCAGGACGGGAAACCCGCCCGGCATATGATCCGGACTGTTATCTTTGCCCGGGAAACCAGCGTGCGAATGGGGTTGTCAATCCTGACTATTCAAAGATCCATGTGTTTGAAAACGATTTTCCGGCCCTTTTGCCGGAAACACCGGGGGCAAATTCCGAAGAGAAGGCCTTCTTCAAGACCCGGAACGTTCGGGGCGTCAGCCGGGTCCTCTGTTTTTCGCCCAGGCATGACGTGACACTTACCGAAATGACGGCGGGCGAAATCCGTACTGTCGTGGATGCCTGGGCGGATCAGACAACCGAGTTGGGAAAGCGGTACCAATGGGTCCAGGTCTTTGAAAACAAAGGGGCCATGATGGGCTGCTCCAACCCCCATCCCCACTGCCAGATCTGGGCCGTCGATTGCCTCCCCAACGAACCGATGAAGGAGGAGCGTAGCCAGAAGGACTATCTGAATGAAACCGGTGAAAATCTTTTGGTTTCGTATCTTGAGGCAGAGCGTAATCACGGCGAGCGGGTGGTGATGGAAAACGACCACTGGGCGGTGGTGGTACCCTTCTGGGCGATCTGGCCCTTTGAAACCATGCTGCTGCCCAAACGCCACGTTCTTCGATTACCGGACCTCACCGAAGCTGAACGGGACGCCCTTGCCGATATTCTCAAACGTCATCTCGGTGCGTACGACAGATTGTTCGACATATCATTTCCCTACACCATGGGATGGCACGGTGCCCCGTTTATTCAGGGTGATATGGATCACTGGCAGTTGCATGCCCATTTTTATCCTCCACTGCTGCGGTCCGCCACGGTCCGAAAATTCATGGTCGGGTACGAAATGCTGGGCGAAGCCCAACGGGACATCACAGCTGAAGCGGCAGCAGAACACTTGAGAAAGTCAATCGTTAATTAATATGAAGAAAATACTACCTTTTCTTGAACGGCTGTATGGCCCGAATCTTGAAAAGATTGATCCCCAGACGGAGAGGTACGAACGGATCGATCGGAATTTTGTTCACTCTTTCGGCGACCGGCCCAGATGTTACGCCAGCGCCCCCGGCAGAACGGAACTCGGCGGCAACCACACGGACCACAATCACGGCCGGGTCCTGGCCGCAGCCATCGATCTGGATATGGCGGCGGTGGCCGCAGCCAACGGCACCATGACGGTGACGGTCCATTCCGAGGGCTACGAGTCGCCGTTTGTGGTCGACCTTGAAAAGCTGTCGGTGCAGGAGAATGAACGGGAAACCACCCAGTCACTCATCCGCGGCATCGCGGCCAGGCTCGAAGCGACGGGGTATGCCATCGGCGGATTCGATGCCTGCATGGCCAGCGATGTGCTCCCGGGGTCCGGATTGAGTTCTTCGGCCGCCGTGGAGGTTCTTTTCGGGACCATATTCAACGCCCTTTTCAATGACGGACGTATCGGTCCCGAGGAAATTGCAAGAGCGGGGCAATACTCGGAAAACGTCTATTTCGGAAAACCCTGCGGCCTGATGGACCAGATGGCCAGTGCCGTGGGCGGTGTGGTGGCCATTGATTTCAGGAATCCGAAAGTCCCCGAAATTCAGAAACTGGCCTTCGATTTCAATGCCCATGGGTTCGATATCCTGATTGTCGATACGGGCGGAAACCATCTGGATCTGACGGACGATTACGCCTCGATCCCCACCGAGATGAAGCTTGTGGCCGGATTTTTCGGTTCCGAAACACTTCGGGACGTGGATGTGGAGTGTTTCATCGGCGAAATCCCTGCGCTTCGAAAAAAATTCGGGGACCGGGCCGTCCTGAGATCCCTTCATTTCTTCGATGAAAATAACCGGGTGGCAAAGCAGGTGGAAGCCCTGTCGAAAAACGACATGCGGGGGTTTGTTCAACTGGCCAGGGAATCCGGCGACTCCTCCATAAAATGGCTGCAAAACGTCTATTCCACAAAGGACGCGTCTTCCCAGGGCATGCCCCTGGCCCTGGCCATGACGGAAAAATTCCTCGTCGGGAGAAACAACGGCGCATGCCGGGTGCACGGGGGCGGATTCGCCGGGGCAATCCTGGTGATTCTGCCCGCTGCCGACACAGTTGACTATGCGCAATACATAGAAAAAGTGTTCGGCCCGGGCAGCGCACGTTTACTTGCCCTTCGGCCCCATGGCGCCGAATATTTCGAACCGATACCGGGTGTATGAAGAGAAAAGGAGTGAATTGATATGAACAATATCCCACAGGTCAGACTCGGCATTGTGGCCGTCAGCAGGGACTGCTTTCCGGCAGACCTCAGCATGGAAAGAAGAAAAGCCGTTGCGGATGCCTGCCGCAGGAACGGCTTGGAAATTATCGAAACCGGGACCACCGTGGAAAACGAAACCGATGTCCTGAAGGCCCTGGCGGAGCTGAAAAGCGGAGGCGTGAACGCGCTGGTGGTCTATCTG
>JBECKW010000336.1:0-33085 GCA_040235505.1 Desulfobacterales bacterium | reverse complement strand
GTTGATAGCCAATTTCAAAACGTTTTGAAAACGGCTCTTGCGAATCGCTGTGGACACAATCACCTCCATAAACTCTGAGCAATCAGCTCATCCACATCATATTCATTTGGGGTTTTCGGAAGAAAGCTTGCCAGCAGCCTTATATAGTGGGATATCTGCTGCGGCATTTTGAAATAATTCTCCGTTATCAGATGATGAAGGCTCGCACCGTCCAGAAACGCCATAATGTTGGTGGCCAGCGTCTCTGCGTTCCGTGCGATACTTGCCTGAAACACGCCCCTTGAAACCCCGTCGAGCAGAATATCCGTCAAAATCTTCCTCGAGCCGAGCATCATTTCCCGGACAAGATACTTCTTTTTCGCGAACACACCCGTGTCGAGCATGCTCTGTTGAAGAATATCGAAGAGTATTCCGATCACCCCGGGGTTTTCCTGGCTGCAGAATTCAACCGAAAATCCGATAAAGGAAATCAGCCGCAGTAAGGGATCATCCACCGTTTTGAGCCGAAGCGTCAGGGCCTCTTCAAACTCCTGCACAAACACCATAATCGCGGCCACATACAGTTTTTCCTTTGACGGGTAGTACTCATACACCGTCCCTTTGGCGATGCCGGCCGCTGCCGCAATCTGGTCCACACTGGCGGCGGCATATCCCTTCTGGGAAAAAACATGAAGCGCCGCAGCTGTAATTTCTTTTGTTTTCTGTTTTTTATCTACGTATTTAGGGGACACTCGCCAACACCTTCATCAAGCGGGATTTCGGGTCTTTTTTCCGACCGCATGGTCAATTACACCAACTTGGGGCATCATGTCAAGCAAAAATTTGTTCAAATTTTTTTATATTTCTTGCATATACGCTTAAGTAGGTGCTGCTTTTTTCAAATTTTAATTATTTTTTTACTGACTCAATAGTCAGTGACGATTTTTTACTCAGGATGCCTTTGAAAATATCGTGGATAGGAAACCGGGTAAATTATTGAGGAAGGCTTCAGCGATGCTCTATATTCCGCTTTAAAATCGCTGATCACTCATCCTGAGCGAATATCCGCCATGGGAAGAGCCGCCCGTGGTTTGATGGAAAGCCGATCCTTCGAAGCGGCTTTCCATCAAACCTGGGAGATGTTCGCACAGATAAACACCGACAAACAGGTTGCATTCGGATAGCGTGCCGCACGTTTCCAGTGCGGCACTCCTGATATCAAGTCTATTGTTCGTTATACAGGTGCACATCCCGCTGCGGAAACGGAATGCCGATGCCGGCTGCATCGAAACGCTTTTTGATTTTTTCCTGGGTCGCGAAAAACACATCCCAGTATTCGCTCGCTTTGACCCAGGGTCGAAAGGCAAAGTTCACGCTGCTGTCGGCCAGTTCGAGAACGCCGATGGTGGGCGCCGGATCCTTCAGAAAGCGCTCGTCTTCCGCCAGAATCTCCTCGAGGACTTTGCGCACTTTATCGAGGTCGCTGCTGTAGCTGACCCCGGCCACAAGATCCATTCGCCGCGTTCCCTTGACCGTATAATTGACGATATTGTCCCCGGTGACCTTTGAATTCGGCACGATCACCGTTTTGTTGTCGGGGGTTTTGAGTTCGGTGGTGAAAATTCCGATTTCCTCAACGCCCCCCATGGTTCCACCGGCCTCGATGAAGTCTCCGATTTTAAACGGCTTAAAAATGATAATCAGAACGCCCGCTGCGAAATTGGCCAGGGAGCCCTGAAGCGCCAGGCCGACAGCAAGGCCTGCGGCACCCAGAACAGCAACAAAGGAGGCCGTGGCCACCCCGAGTTTTCCCAGAACCGCGATAATGATAAACGCCATCAAGCCCACGTAGATCAGGGAGCAAATAAAAGATACCAGCGTCGGATCTACCTTGCTCTTCTCCATAAGCCGTTTCACCAACGCCCGGATACCTTTGGCAATCCATCGCCCGATGACCAGAATTAAAATGGCGGCAATGATTTTAATTCCGTATTCGGTGGCCCAATTCTGCAAGCTTAAATAGATCTGATCCATTTTTCACCTCATGCCTTTTGTTAGATTGTTTTTATTTCGTCAAAGATGGTGAATGCTTATGAAGACTTTTGGAAATTGAATGCTCGAAGCGAGCCGATAATCTTTTAAGTTATTTCATGTGGGGGTCCTATGGCAAGAACAAAATAATTTTTTTATGTAAATCCAATATGTTTTGCGCTTGAGTCATCCGAATCTTCCGGTAATGTAATCCTCGGTCTGTTTTTTGACCGGTTTGGTGAAAATTTTCTTTGTCTGCCCGAATTCGACGATGTGGCCCTGGTAAAAGAACGCCGTGTAATCGGAGATGCGTGCGGCCTGCTGCATGTTATGGGTGACGATAACGATGGTGAAATTGTTTTTAAGAGATGTGATCAATTCCTCGATTTTGGCCGTCGCCAGGGGGTCGATGGCCGAGGTCGGTTCATCCATGAGAACCACTTCCGGCTCCACGGCAATGGCACGCGCGATGCACAATCGCTGCTGTTGTCCTCCGGAAAGCGCCAGGCCGGGTTTGTGGAGCCCGTCCTTGACCTCGTCCCAGAGTGCCGCCTGGCGAAGCGCCGTTTCTACCCGGTCCTGCATCTCATGGGTACTCATTCGGTAGTGAAGGCGAAGCCCGTAGGCGACATTGTCGAAAATGCTCATGGCAAAGGGGGTTGGTTTTTGAAAGATCATCCCGACCCGCCTTCGAAGCTCGAGAAGATCCCGCCCCGGATCGAGAATATTTTCGCCATCGAGGAAAATCTCTCCCGTCACACGCTGGTTGCGGTAAAGTTCGAAAATTCGGTTATAGGTCCGCAGATGGGTTGATTTTCCACAACCGGATGGTCCTATGATGGCTGTTACCATGTTGGCACCGATATCCAGGTTGTTGTCCGTCAGGGCTTGGGTCCCGCCGTAATAGAAATTGAGATCGCGGACAGAAATTTTGACCTCAGTGCCCGCCGGCAGCCGGGTCTGGTTTCCGGCAGCGTTCTCCGGGCCACCGGGATTCCGATTCGGGGTTTCGTTCTCCTCACTGTTTACTTGCAATAAAGCTCCCTTTTTCATTTTTTATAACTCCTGAACCAAAGCAATGAGCGGGTAAAGAGGGTGACGAAGAGAACTCCCGCCATAATCAGAAAAGATGCGCCCCAGGCCATGGCCTGCCAATCTTTATAAGGCGACATGGCATAGTTGAAAATTGTGACCGTCAGGTTGCTGGTCGGTTCACTGAGCGATGATGGCCAGTAGCTACTGTTGAGCGCCGTAAACAACAAGGGGGCGGTCTCCCCGCTGACCCGGGCCACCGACAGCAGGATTCCCGTGATAAGACCGTTTCGGGCGGCACGAAAGACGACCCCCAGGGTTACCTTCCAGCGCGGCGCTCCGAGGGCCAGAGCCGATTCACGCAGGGCGTTGGGGACCAGCGCCAGCATATCCTCCGTGGTACGGGTGACCACCGGCAGCATGATGACGGCCAGTGAAATCGCTCCGGCGTAACCGGAAAAGGATTTCATCGGCACGACCATGAGGATATACACGAACACGCCGACAATAATCGAAGGGGTTCCCATCAGCATGTTGCACGTAAACCGCACGCCTTCACCGAACCGGGTATCCTGGCCGAACTCAGAAAGGTAAATTCCTGCCATCAGGCCCGTCGGAATGCCGATCAGCATCGCCAGTGCAGTCATAAGCAGCGTACCGACGATGGCACTGGCCATGCCGCCTCCCTCCATCCCGGGCGGCGCCGGCAGCTGAGTAAAAAAATCCCAGTTGATGGCACTGATGCCCCTGGCCAGGACCACGTAGATAATCCAGACCAGAAAGGCGATACCGATAATCGCCGCCAGGCTCGCCAGGGCCCGCACTGCCAAATCGGCCAGTCTCCGGGCGAGGATGGAACGCTCTTTCAGTTGCATTACGCCACCCCCATCTTCCGTTTGGTCCGCTTCAACCAAAGCTGGGCGGCCAGCTGAATCAGGAAGGTAAGCACGAATAGAATCAGCCCCAATTCAATCAGAGAACTCAGGTAAATAGGTTCGGCAGCTTCGGTAAATTCGTTGGCAAGTGTTGAGGCGATGCTGTTGGCGGCGGAAAAAAGCGAGGCGGAAATTTTATGAGTGTTGCCGATTACAAATGTCACCGCCATGGTCTCGCCGATGGCCCGGCCCAGTCCGAGAAAACAGGCGCCGATAATTCCCTGGATGCCATAGGGCACCGTTACCTTCCGGTTGACCTCCCAAGTGGTGGATCCCATTCCGTAGGCGGATTCCTTGACCACGGCCGGCACCATCAGAAAGATATCCCGGGTCACTGAGGTGATAAAAGGAAGCACCATCAGCGCCAGAATGATGCCGGCCGTCAGCATACCGATTCCCATGGGCGGCCCTTTAAAAAAGGGAAGCGGACCACCGATCCTGGCAAGCAATGGTTGCACGTGGTCCGCCATGTAAGGGGCGAAAACGAACAGTCCCCACATGCCGTAAATGATACTCGGAATGGCGGCCAGAAGTTCGATGGCGCTCCCGACGATTCGGCTGATCTGCGGCGGCGCCAATTCCACCAGAAAGAGAGCGATGATCAGACTCATCGGGACAGCGATAACCATGGCGATTGCGGTGGAAAGAAGCGTGCCGAAAATACTGCTGGCGGCGCCGAAATTCTCGGTCACGGGATTCCAGGATTGGGAAAAGAGAAAATGGTAACCGAATTTCTCCAACGACAGGTGCGACCCTGTGTATAGTTCCCAGAGAATACCTGCCGCCAGAATAATGATCAAACCACCGCAGGCGATGGTGAGATAGCGAAAGATCGGGTCGAAATTATTCTGTTTCTGCAGATCCATTATTTGTTCTTGTTTCACGTCAAGGGTATGCCGTGCGCCGACAAGCCGCATGAGACGGAAACAATCGCTTCCGTTTCAGGCGGCCCGTCTTTAAATACCTCGGCCGGTCCCGACCTGGTATCGTTTTGATTTTCTATTTCCAAACCTGTTGCCCCTTGGCACGAATCTGTTCAGCCCAGGTAGCTTCGACCATTTTAACAACGTTTTCGGGCATGGGGACATAGTCCAGTTTGAGAGCCGTGGGTCCGCCGTTTTCATAAGACCATGCAAAAAAATCAAGAACGGCTTTGGCTGTTTCGGCATTGATCTGATCCTTGTAAACCAGGATGAAAGAGGCGCCGGTGATCGGCCAGCTTGTATCGCCCGGCTGATCGGTGAGCACCATATAGTAACCCTTGGCATTCGCCCAGTCTGCATTTGCAGCGGCCGCCTGGAAAGATTCGCTGGTGGGAGCTACGAACTTGCCGGCCTTGTTCTGAAGCAGGGCATGCGTCATTTTATTCTGAAGTGCATAGGCATATTCGACATACCCGATGGCACCGTTAATTCGCTGTACGTACGCGGCGACCCCTTCATTGCCCTTACCGCCAACGCCTGCAGGCCACTCAACCGCCTTGTTATTCCCCACCTTCTCTGCCCATTCGGAAGAAACTTTTGTCAGATAGTTTGTAAAAATCCACGTAGTTCCGGAGCCGTCAGCACGATGAACCACGGTAATATCCTGATCCGGAAGGCTGAGTCCTTTGTTGTCGGCGACGATCCGGCTGTCATTCCATTTGGTGATTTTGCCGAGATAAATGTCTGCCAGCACTTCGGCTGTAAGGTGAAGCGTTCCCGGTGCCACCCCTGAAATATTCACGACCGGAACAACGCCGCCCATGATCATCGGGAATTGGAGCAGTCCCGCCTCATCGAGTTCTGCCGCTTCCAGGGGCGCGTCTGAAGCGCCGAAATCGACGGTTTTCGCCTTGATCTGCTTGATGCCGCCTCCGGATCCGATGGACTGGTAGTTGAGTCTCACGCCGGTAATTTTTTCATATTGATATGCCCATTGGGAATAGACCGGATACGGAAATGTCGCACCCGCGCCGTTTATGGTGCTCGCGGCCATGGCCGGCAGTACAGTCCCCACTGCCAGCAGAACGGCAAATCCCACGATCATCATTCCCTTCATCACACCTTTTCGCTTGTTGTTCATTTGTATGCATCTCCTTTTTGCCTGTTGTTAAGAAAGTAATTTCCGCTATGATGTAACAACCGGCACCAATCTAGCCAGACTTTGTTAGGACAGCATTAGCTCCCTGTAAGAAGTCTGCTAGTAATCGGGACGCAACCACCCGATCCATGAGGACGATCATATAGATCTTTTGTTAGGATTTTATTAGCGGACCACCGGTTTGGTGAAAAATCTAACAGATCCCTTGCAATTGTTTAACACTAAGCTAATATATCAATATTAATAGTCTAATAGACCTTTAAAAAATAAAGAGGAATGAGATCAAAATGAACGGACATTTCCGAAAAGAGCTGGATCATATCAAGCAGATGATACTGACCCTCGGTACCTTTGTCGAGGAAAGGGTTCAAATGGTGGATCAGGCCATTGAGTCCATGGACCGGGATGTCGCCCGCCGGATTATGGAAAAAGACTACGAAATCGACCAGATGGAAATCGATGTGGAGGAAGAATGCCTCAAGGCCCTGGCACTCTATCAGCCGGTGGCTGTGGACCTTCGGTTTCTGGTCGCCACTATAAAAATCAACAACGACCTGGAGCGCATCGGTGATGAGGCAGTCAATGTCGCCGAGCGGGTGCTGGTGCTTGCCAAGGAAGCCCAAATCCCTTACACCTTCGACTACTCGGACATGGTCGAAAAAGCGAAGAACATGCTTAAAAAGAGCCTCGATTCCCTCGTAAATACGGACCTCGACCTGGCATTCGAAGTGCTGACCCTGGATGACGAGGTGGACCGAATCAATCGCGAGGCATATGTTGCCATTAAAAAGGCCATGAAACAACTGCCGGAAGGCAGGGGGATGGGACGCCTGATCAATATGCTTCTGATCGCGCGTCACCTGGAGCGCATAGCGGATCATGCAACGAATATCGCCGAAGAGGTAATCTATATGATTGAAGGCGATATCGTCCGGCACGGAAATTTGTAAGAAGAGGCATTTCATGGGAAACGAAAAAATTCTGGTGGTCGATGATGAAGAGGATATTCTCGAACTTGTCCGACACAACCTGTCAAAGGAAGGTTACAGCGTCACCCGTGCACAAAGCGGTGAAAAAGCCCTCGAGCTGGCCTCTTCAATCCCTTTTGATTTGATGGTTCTCGATTTGATGCTGCCGGGACTCGATGGACTGGAAGTGGCAAAACGACTGAAAGGCAATGCTCAAACCCGCCAGATTCCCATCATCATGCTGACGGCCAAAGGGGAGGAAGCCGATGTCGTTGCCGGTCTTGAGATCGGCGCGGATGATTACATCACCAAGCCGTTTTCCCCGAGGGTGCTGTTGGCTAGAATCAAGGCGGTGATACGACGGGGAACCGAATCGCCGGAAGAATCCGGCGACGTATTGAAAATCCATGAGCTTGAAATTCATCTCGGACGCCGGGAGGTGAAGGCGGGCGGCGAGGTTGTCGATCTGACCTTCACGGAATTTCAGGTGCTGTTTTATCTTTCCAAACGCCCGGGATGGGTTCTGACCCGATCCCAGATCGTCGATGCGGTTCGCGGAAACGATTATCCGGTTACCGATCGAAGCGTGGATGTCCAGATCGTCGGTCTTCGTAAGAAACTGGGACGATACGGGAAGTACGTCGAAACCGTCCGGGGGGTCGGATATCGCTTCAAGGAACATCCATGAAGAAAAGAAAACGATTATTCCGTCATCTCTATCCGCCCTATCTGGCCCTCATCCTTTTGTCGCTGGCGGCCGTCAGCTGGCATGCATCCAAATCTGTCCACAATTTTTTTATTGATCGCAGCCGGGCCGAACTCGAAACCATCGCCATGATTTTCGAAGACCAACTCCAGGTTCCGGTTTCCCTCGATAATTCGGAATTTCTCGACGCCCTGTGCAAGGATATTGGCAAGGACACCACCACCCGCATTACGATTATTCGCCCGGACGGCCGGGTGTTGGCGGATTCCGATGAAATGCCGCAGCGCATGGACAATCACGGCAGACGGCCTGAAGTATTAACGGCCCTTCAGGGCGACATCGGCACCTCCATCCGATACAGCAAGACCCTCAGCCAGAACATGATGTACCTGGCCCTGCCTTTGAAACACGGCGACAGTGTCACGGCGATTGTCCGCACATCCTTTCCGCTCACGGATGTCGAAAATGAAATCAGAAGCCTTCAACTGAAGATCGGCTTCTTCGGTTTCATTATCGCCCTGATTGCAACCGGCTTCTGCCTCCTGGTCTCACGCCGCATCAGCAAACCCATTGAAAGCATGACACGCGGGGCGGAACAATTCGCCAAAGGCGACCTCAAACATCGGCTCCCTTCGCCGAAAACCCTTGAGCTTGCCCGCCTGTCGACGGCGTTGAACCAGATGGCACGGGAGCTTGAAAACCGGATGGACGAGGTCATCAATCAGCGCAATGAATATGAGGCGGTGTTGACCAGTATGGTGGAAGGCGTCATTGCCATTGACATGGAGGAGCGGATCTTGAGCTGCAATCGGGCCACATCGGACATGCTGGCTCTGAGCCCGAAAGAGGTCAAGGGGAGAAGCATTCTCGAAGCCGTACGCAACCGGGAGCTGTACCAGTTCATCACCGAAGCGTTGGCGGACGGCAACCCCAAAGAGGGAGACATTGTCATCCACCGGCTCGGTCAACAGATCATGCACATCCAGTGCGTCCCCATGAGCAACGCTTCCGGAGACCGAATCGGAACCCTGGCGGTCCTGCATGATGTCACACAGATCAGACGGCTGGAAAACATCCGACGGGACTTTGTCGCAAATGTTTCCCATGAGATCAAAACCCCTCTGACTGCCATCAAGGGCTTTGTCGAAACACTTCAGAGTGGATCAGCGAGCACCGGAGATGAACAGAAGAAATTCCTGGGAATCATCAAAAAGCATGCCGACCGGTTGGAGGCAATCGTCGAGGATCTTCTGTCACTGGCCCGCCTGGAAGAAAAGGAAGATAATGGCGAGTTGACCCGTCGCCTCCAGTCCGTTGAAGAAATCATTGAAACCGCTGTTCAGGTGGTCAAAAATAAAGCTGAAGAAAAACATATCACCCTCCAAATTTCCTGCGACTCATCTCTTCAGGCCAACGTCGATGCAACCCTGATGGAGCAGGCCATCGTCAATCTTCTCGACAACGCCATCAAATACAGTCCGGAGAAAAGCTCTGTTTCGATTGAGGCGCAGTCAAACGATCAGGAAATCGTTATCAAGGTGATTGATCGTGGGCCCGGCATTCCGAAAAAACATCAACTGCGACTCTTTGAAAGATTCTACCGCGTGGACAGAGCCAGGAGCAGAATGCTGGGGGGAACAGGCTTGGGTCTCGCCATTGTCAAGCACATCTCCCAAGCCCATGGAGGAAAAGTATCGGTGGAAAGCGCCCCGGGAAAGGGCAGTACGTTTTCCATCGCTATTCCGCGATGAGGCTTCCCCGTCGCCGGGATCCACGACGGGTGTCAGGGATCCCGGTGTCAGGGAAATCTTTTCTTAAAGCCTTCGCTGGGAAGTTCTGCATATTCTCTCCAGAAGTTCGTGTGATGTTCCCTGTTCCAGCAGTTTCTCACGGAGTTCTTCGGCATCGCTTGAAATTTCAGCGAGGGCTTCTCGCTGTTCGACCATAATCCTCTCACGCTCTTTTTGAACGACAAAAAAACGTTCGACTTTGTCCAAAAGTGATTCGATGGCGTTTTCGGTCTCCTGACCGATCTCCCGGTTCCTGTTTTCAAAAATATTCAATAGATCGTTGTGGAACTCTTTAAAGCTCTGGATGGTAAGAGCGGGATTGAGAAATTTTCTGAATTCAATAATTCTTTTGACCTTCTCCTTGAGGGTCGCAATCGAAAACGGTTTTGTCAGATAATCAAAGGCCCCGAGGCGCATGGCCTCAATAGCCGTTTCGATGGTTGCATACCCGGTAATCATGATGGCCTCCGTTCGGCTCCCCTGCTGCCGCAGATGCCTGAGAAGGCGCATTCCTCCTTCTTCCTCTTCTTTTTCGTCCAGATTTTTATCCGTTATCAGTACGTCATATTCTCTTGCAGCCAGCAGCGTCATGGCCTGTTCGATATCACGGGCGGTATCCACATAATACTTCGAACGTGAAAACGCGGCGACCAGCATATCGACAATGTCGGAATCGTCCTCGACCACCAGAATTCTAGCTTCCATCGGTGTAAGTCCTTTCCTGTTGATAAAGCATTATGGATTTATTGCCGTGTCCAACCCTCATCACGTCGAAACAGGGTAAAGAAGAAAATAAGGTCAACGTGCTCCCAAATCCAGGAGTCTGTAACCCTTTTCCGCCTTTGAAATGTTGTCCGGTTCGAGTGGTACGATCTCCCCGAGCAGGTTCGAAACTTTGATCAATACGTCCGTATCGCCTTCCACAAGCTCAAATTCGACTTCCAGCAGCGTGGTCCGGGCCGCTCCGGCCACGACCGCCCCCTGATCCAGCGCCATTTCCACCACCGCCGTCGCCTGCCCCTCGGCTGAGACTTGAAGCCGCCACGTTGTCCGGTCAAAATCTGTTCTGAACACCTTCACAAGACGATCAAGTTCACCGATCACGGTCTTCGGCCAGATTTCTGGTTGCACCCGCTTCAGATCAATTTCCGGTCCCGGAAGAACCCATTCCCATTCCCCCCGCACGCTGAGTCCACCGGAGCTTTCCCGCCCCTTTTGTTTAAGGGTCTGGATATACTTCTCCCCGTCGAACCGGACCCTGAGGGCCATGTTATGGCTGCGTAAAATCTGGTCGGGAGTGTCATAGTAATCATTGGTCAGATGCTTTTTGGCAACCGTTCCGGCAGAATGCCGGGAAAGAAAGGGATGATGGGTGAGGCGATCGACATCCGAGGCTTCGATGCTCAACTTGAGTTCGATTTCCTGACCCATGCTAAAAACCCCGAGGGACGAAGGAAGACCGCTTCGCTAGGACGAGGGACGAAAAAAACAGCTTTATTCTTCCCTCCCCCGCCCGTGGGTCATCAATTCCCTCCTCCTATGTCCGATTTCCGTCATCCCAGAAGAAACTGATCGTCTATTTTTTTTCCTCGCCCTAGCGAAGCGGTCTTCCCTCGGGTTCACGCCGCTGCCTGGCGCTCCAGGTTCACCGACACCACCTTGGACACACCCTTCTTCTCCATGGTGATCCCGAAGAGCATGTCGGCGAATTCCATGCTTTGCTTGTTGTGGGTGATCATCACGATCTGGGATTTTTCGCCGATGAAGCGAAGCAGTTCATTGAATCGCGTTATATTGGCATCGTCCAGGGGCGCATCGATCTCGTCCATTAGGCAGAACGATGCGGGTTTCATGAGGAAAATGGAGAAGATGAAAGCAATGGCCGAAAGCGCCTTTTCACCGCCGGACAGCAGACTCAGCCGGGTGAGTTTCTTTCCCGGTGGATGAATCATGAATTCCACCCCTGATTCAAGCGGCTTTTCGGGTTCCGTCAGCACCAGCTCGGCCGATCCGCCCTGAAATAGCCGTGGGAATACCTCCTTCAGCTTTTCGTTTATCCCCTGAAGCGTGTTGATGAAGAGTTCCTGGGTGATCCGGTTGATTTTCCGGATCACCTTGTGCAGGTCCTCGACGGCCTGGTTCAGATCATCGCGCTGGGCAGTCAGAAAATCGTGGCGTTCGCTGAGCTGCTCATACTCCTTGATGGCGCTCAGGTTGACATCACCGATACGCTCCACCTTGGTCCGGTAGCGTGCCAACTCCGATTCCAGCGTTTCCGGGGTCATTTCGGTTGCCGGCGCCGCCTCTGGGTTTTCTGCGGCCTCTTCAGCCGGTCTCGCCGCCTGCGTCTCCTGTTTTTTCTCCAGGTGCATCCGGCGAAGTTCTTCAAAGCTGCGCTGGTAGCGATCTTCGATGCGCGACACTATATTTTCCCGCTTCATTTGCTTCTGGGACAGCTCCACTTCGACCAACCGGATTTTTTGCAGCGTTTTTTCCCGTTTCCCCTGAATATCGGAAATGGCGACGTCCTTATCCTTCAGCTCGGTCGATATGGCGTTGTATTCCGCCTCGTTGGTCTCGAGTTCTTTTTCGATGGATTTCGTAATGTCATACATCTGGGCAAGCTGCCCCTCGTATTGCTGCACCTTTTGTTCGGATGAGACGCGCTTCTGGCCCTTCAGCTCAATATCGCCGGAAAGATTCTGGAGGCGCTCAATGGCGTCCTTCTGAAAATCCTTCAGTCGCCTGACAGCGGCACACCGGTTTTCGAGGGTGGCGGTCAGTGCCGATTGTTTGAGTTTCAAATCGACCACCCGCTGCCGGTGTTCCTCCACATCCATTTGGACGGTTTCGATCTGCTCAGAAGCTTCCAGCACGTCCGCCTGTTTCTGCTGGATCTCGCCTTCGATCTGCGCCAGGGCCGACTTGAATTTGCTCATCTCCGCATCGACATCGTTCTGTTCCCCGAGGAGCTGTTCCTGTTCGAGCTGTACCACTTCCAGATGATGCCGGGCATGCTTCAGATCTTCGCCCACCTTGTACAAGGCCTTTTCCGCCTCCATTTCCTCGCGCTGAAGTCGGTTTCGCTTTTCGATAAGCTGCTGCAACAGGGTTTCCACTTCGCGAAGCTCGGCCTCGAGTTCGGCCTGCCGTTTTCCGGCCACTTCGATCTCCCTGTCCAGGACGGCGATTTTTTCTTTCAGTTCCTTCAACTCGCTTTTTTTCTGGAGAATGCCGGAGAGCTTGTCCTTGCTGCCGCCGATCATGATCCCCTGAGGAGAGATAACATCCCCCTGTTTGGTGACGATGGCCTGATATCTTCCGTTCCTTCGGCTGATGTCCATGGCCTGAGTCATGTCCTCAGCCACGGCAACATGGCCCAGCAGGGCGTCCGCCGCCTTTTCGAATCCGGTCTTGACCGTGACAAAATTCAGAAGTTTCTTTTCTTCATCGACCCGGTTTTCCGGATTTCCCCCGGCCTGTTTGACATTGGCCATGGGAACAAATCCGCTTCGCCCGCCACCGGAGGTCTGCAGATAGGAAATGGCCTCGATGCCGGCCTCCTGATCCCGGACCAGCACATACTGAAGGGATTCCCCCAGCACCGCTTCCACGGCGGCCTCATAGGTGGGACGCGGTTCGAGAATATCGGCCATCAGACCGAGAATCGCTTCCCGCGGGGGAGGCACCGCTCCTTCGGCGGCCGTCTTTCCCTCCTCATGGGCCAGCATAATCGCCTTGACGCCGTCCCGATACCATTCGAAACTTTCCTCCATCTTTTTAAGCGTTGTATACCGGGAGCGGAAAGTTTTTCGATCCAGTTCCAGGGTATGGAACAATTTCACCTGTTCGCCCAGGGCTTTTCGAGTCTCCTGAAGGCGGATTTCAGTTTCGGTGACTTTTCCCGAAGTCTCCTGGATCCGGGTTTTGTATTCTTCAAGGACTTCCGTGGCACTTTTGACCTGACGAGTCAATTCATCGACCCGCTTGCGGGCTGTCACCTCCTGCTCATCGGCCTGGTGAAGCCTGCGCTTCAGGCTTTCCTTGGTGTTGGCCGCATGTTGATACACATTCTGGTACTGGGCCTCCCTGGCGGTCAGATCCAGAAGTTGCTTCTTTCTTTCTTCAAGCGTCTGGTTTAAGTTTGACAGTTGCCGACCGACTTCCTGGGCGACCTGTTCCTCCTTTTGGACCTCGCTCTGAGCCCCTTCAATCTGGGACTGGGTTTGAAGGATTTCCTGCTCGGCCTGGGATATTTCGAACAGGATGCCTTCATTCTTTTCCTCCAGACTGACCCGTACCGTTTCAAGGCCGACAATTTCCTGGGTCAGACGCTCGATTTCATCCCGAAGATGGGTGAGGTCGCTTTCCGCCCGGTCAATCCGCCGCTGGCTTTCGAACTTCCGGTTCTTCTGTTCGGCAATCGCCTGATCTTTCTGCCAGCGTTTCAGTTTTATCTCCTCAACCGCCGCATCTAGTTTTTTCAGCTCGGCGCTATGGGCGATATCCGAATCCTTGAGAGCGTTTAAAAGCGCTTCGGCTTCGTCGATCTGACTCGACAATGCCGCAAAATGATGTGTCGTGAGTTGTACATCCAGATCCAGGATGGCTGCCTGGTATTTTTTATAGAGTTCCGCTTTTCGTGCCTGTCGCTTCAGCCCGCTCATCTGTCGGAACACTTCCTTGATGATATCGTTGACCCGGTATAGATTCTGCTTGGTGGCGTCCACCTTTCGAAGCGCCTCCACCTTGCGGTTCTTGTATCGGGTAACGCCGGCGGCCTCTTCCACAAAATATCGTCGCTGGTCCGGGTCCGCATCGGTAATGGCGCCGATATTGCCCTGTTGGATCATGGCATAGGACCGGGCCCCCATTCCGCTTCCTAAAAATACATTGTGAACATCCTTCAAACGGCAAGGCTGCCGGTTGATCATGTAGGCGCTCTCACCGGAACGATACAGGCGCCGGGTGATGTTGATTTCCGAAAAATCCCGGAGTTCCTCCGGGGCACTGCCGTTGTCGTTCAGAAGGGTCAGGGACACTTCGGCCATGTTCACAGGGGCCTTTCCGTTGGTGCCGGAAAAGATGATATCTTCCTTGTCTTTGCCCCGCAGCTGCTTCAGGCTTTGCTCCCCCATGACCCATCGGAGCGCATCCACGATATTGCTCTTACCGCATCCATTTGGGCCCACCACGGCGGAAACGCCAGGCGGAAAAGCAATGGTGGCCTTTTCTGGAAAAGACTTAAATCCAAAGATTTCAAGTTTTTTCAGCTTCATTCCGGAAAAACTCCCTCTATAAGTGATGGTCAAATCAAAGCGATCAAACCGGCAATTTGAAGTGATATGTTTTCAGTCCCCCTCTTATCAGCAGCAGGGCCTGTTGTAAAGCAAAAAAACACAATGGAAGGTGTGTCAAAAAGATCTTGCACACAATATATGGGAATTCCCTCCAAGGGTTACCTGACGTTTTTTCAGCACTTCGGATTAAATTTCAAATTATTTTCGATAGTACCCATTGAATTTTCCATCGCGGTATTGTTAATTCGCCCTATGAAAAACCGCATTCAAAAATACTGGTTCATCGTGGGCCTTGTCGTCGTCTTTGCCCTTGTGATCACTGATATAACGGGAACCGTCACTGCCGTCGGAAAATGGTTCAAGGGCCACCATGGTACGGATCTTGTCATGGTTGTCATTTTTCTGGGTTCCGGACTGATGCTCGACACACGGAGATTGAAGGCGGGCCCCGGGGATCTGAAAGGCCTTTTCGCGGCGCTGTTTCTCATTTTCGGCTGCGCACCCATGTTAGCGTTTCTTTTCGGAAAAATGCCGCTCAGCCAAGGTGTCGTCATCGGTTTTTTCATCCTGTCGGTGGTCCCCACCACACTCAGCAGCGGGGTGGTCATGACCACCGTCGCCGGCGGCAGCATGGCGCATGCACTGCTCGTCACCCTGGTGTCCAATGCTCTTGCCGTGGCGACTGTTCCCGTGACCCTTCCCCTGCTTCTGGGCGGCTGGCACCAAAATGTTCCCATTACGCTCAACCCCTGGGCGATGATATTGAAAATAGGCGTACTGGTTTTCTGCCCGCTGGTATTCGGGCTTTTGATGAGAAAAATTCTCAGGCTCCCCTCGAATAAGCCGGCGGCGACACTTCAAACCCTTAACCAGCTGTTGATTCTGCTGATGGTAGGGGTCGGCCTTTCCCAAGCCAGGGAAACCCTTCTTTCAGGAGGCATCCAGGTCATATGGATCGTTCTTCTGGTGGCCCTTTTTCACGGCATCATGCTTCTCGTCTCCGCATCCGTCGCCCATTTTCTCCGGCTGCCGAAATCGGTGGGAAAAAGCGTTATTTTCATGGGGGGGCAAAAAACCCTTCCCCTCACCCTTATGCTTCAGGTGTCACTTTTTCCGACCTTTCCCATGGCTCTGGTGGTTTGCGTATTGCATCACGTGACCCAGCTTTTCATGGACGGCTATCTTGTGGGAAGATTCGGGGATAGACTTCGGCAAAAACCATATTCAGCCGTCCGCCTTCAATAAACACATTGACATGAGGCCGCCATGGAAGCTATTTTGAGCATGGAAATTGAAACGGAGGAATGCAATGACAACGGACAATGCTATGACCCTGGACAAATTTTTGGAGCATCCGGATGTACAGAAAGTAACCGGCAAAATAAATGAAGAACTCACCGAGAGAAGAACATATGGCCCGGAACTGTGCGAAGTTTTTTCTTCTCCTTATACGGCACTTCAAATAGATGACAGGTATCAATTCGAACTGGATCCCGAAGCGAAAAAAAAGCTTCCCGGTATTATCGACAACAAGGTTCAGGAGGTCGTCCAAGAGACGAATCCGGACGAAAGCTTTCGGAAGCGTTACGAGCGGCCCCTTCGAATCGGTGTCGTCTTTTCCGGGGGACCCGCCCCCGGCGGACATAATGTCATCAGCGGGATCTTCGATGCCGCAAAAAAGGTAAACCCCGAAAGCCGCCTTTTCGGTTTTCTGATGGGGCCCGACGGCATCATCGAAAACCGCATCGTCGAAATCACCCCCCAGATGGTGGACGACTACCGGAACCTCGGGGGCTTCACCATGATCAAAACCGGGCGCACGAAAATCGATACAGACAAGAAAATGGCCATGAGCAAGACCACCTGCAAAAGTCTCCGCCTGGACGCGCTGGTGGTGGTGGGCGGTGACGATTCCAACACCAATGCCGCATTTCTCGCCCAGGAGATGTTCTCCGATGGAGTCCAGGTGATCGGAGTTCCGAAAACGATCGATGGTGACATTCAGGTTCGCGACGCAAACGGAAAACTGCTCTGTGCCACGTCTTTCGGGTTTCATACGGCGGCCAGATCCTTTGCAAAGTCCATCAGCAACCTGACCACGGACTGCAGTTCCGACGTGAAGTACTGGCATATCTGCAAGGTGATGGGGCGGGTGGCCAGTCACCTGGCATTGGAGGTGGCGCTTCAGACCCATGCCAATATGACCCTCATCGGGGAAGACCTGGCGGACTACATTGACGTTCAACGTCTTGAAAACGCACAGCGGGAAAAAACTGTGGATTATAGCGCTTATGGCATGACTCTTCGCCATCTTTCCCGGGTGATCTGTGACGGCATCGTCAGGCGGGCGGCTGTGGGTAAAAATTACGGGGTTCTTGTCATCCCCGAGGGTGTCCTGGAGTTCATCAACGAAATTCAGGTGTTTATCATTAAACTCAACACCATTATCGCGGAATACAACGATACCCACGACCGGAGCTACCATGCCCAGTTCCGTCTTCTGGATGAAAAACTCGAGTATCTGCGCCGCCTCTCCAGGGGGGATGCCCAGAAGGCGGCAGCGGGCATCTGGAACGCCCGGGACGAAGAACTTTTCTCGGATCTCCCGACTTTTTTTCAGGAAGGTCTTCTCACCGAACGTGACAGTCACGGCAACTTTCAATTTTCGCTGGTGGAAACGGATAAGATTCTTCTGGGGCTCGTATCCGATTATCTCAACATCCTGAAGGAAAAGGGGGTATACAAAATCGGCATCGGAAACGAGTACTTCCGTGAAACCTTGAAAAAATCCGGGCTCAATCCTGATTTTTACGGTCGGACCCTGTTCAAGAACTACAACGATCATACCCATTATTTATTGCATCCGGAGATTATTTCACTCAAAACCTTGAAGCAGGCCCTCGTAAAAGGCGGTTTGATTCAACCCGAAGATAAAATTCCTCCCGCTATCGAAAAAATCTACAACGCCTCTGTCCCCAAATTCAACACCCAACTTCATTTCTACGGATATGACGGCCGGGGCAGCGACCCCACCCGCTTTGACTGCATGTATACTTACAATCTGGGGCATACGGCCTTCAGCCTGATTGCAAACGGTGCCACGGGCCAGATGGCAGCCATCCGAAATCTTGAAAAGGACTTTTCCGAGTGGGAACCCATCGGAATCCCCATTGCACCGCTGATGCATCTGGAGGAAAGAAAAGGAAAACTGACCCTGGTGCTTGAAAAAAGCGTCGTGGATGTCCATTCACCTGCCTTCCAGGTGGTGAAGGCCTTCCGGGAAAAATGGCTGGCCGCCACCCCCGCTCCGGACGATTTCCGCCGGCCCGGACCGATCCGGTTTACCGGGAGAAGTGAGGAGGATCGGCCGATTACGCTCATGCTGAACGCGCTTTGGGGGGAAGGAGGAACGAAGAACGAAGAAGGATGAAGGATGTCTGAGATCCGCCTCTGGCGGGAAGCATGAAAAAAACGAGGGAAGAGAGGAGACCGCTTCGCTAGGACGAGGGACGAGAAAGACAAAAACAGCTTTTCAACGTTAACTTTCAAGGCGAAGCAACCGCTTGCCTAAATCCTATATCAAAAAACCGAGGACATTTGTCCTCGGTTTTTTTTCGTCCTTCGTCCTATCGAAGCGGTCTTCCCTCTTCCCTCGGGTCTTTTTCGTCCCTCGGTCCTTCAGTCCATCGCCACCAGCACCTCGTATCCCTGCTTTTCCAGCTCATCCTTGATGCCGGCGGTTTCGCACAGGCGGAGGCGGAAATAGCATACGCGCCGTTCCTCGGGCAGCGGCGTGTGTGCGATGCTGATGATATCGGCACCGCTTTCCTGGACCACCTGCAGGACCTTCCGAAGCGAAGCCGGCGATTCGTCCACCACCACATCGATGCGGGAACTGGCTGTCAGTATCCCCATCATTTCAATAAAGGTCCGGAAAATATCGGTTTCGGTAATCACCCCCACCAGTTCGTCGTCCTTGACCACAGGCATTCCGCTGATTTTATGCTGATATACCAGTTTTGCGGCCACCTCGATATCGTCATCCGGTGACACGGTAAAGGGCTCCCGGTTCACGAGATCGGACATGGATACATCTCCCAGCATGGCCGGCATCAAGCCCTGTTTGAGGTCCGAGAGAGTCACCCATCCGATCAGTTTCTTTTTTCTGTCCACCACCGGCAGGTGACGTATCCGGTTTTCCTTCATCAGCACGATGGCATCCTGGATGGACGTCTCTTCATGGATCGTGATGGGATTTGATACCATAACAGATTGTATTTTCATAAAATAATTCCTCTCATTTCCCCCTGAGAACCCGGGCTGCATCCAGAGCGAAATAGGTCAGTATCGTGTCCGCGCCGGCCCGCTTAATGGCGGTCAGACTTTCCATCATCACCTTCTCCCCATCCAGCCACCCCATCTGCTGAGCGGCTTTGATCATTGCATATTCACCGCTGACATTGTAGGCGGCCATCGGCAGATCGATTTCTTCCCGGATTCGGCTGATGATATCCAGATAGGGAAGCGCCGGTTTCACCATGATGATATCGGCCCCCTCCTCGATATCGAGGGTCGCCTCGCGAACCGCTTCCAGGGAATTGGCGGGGTCCATCTGGTAGGTGCTTCGGTCACCGAATCCGGGGGCGGAGTGGGCGGCATCCCGGAACGGCCCGTAAAATGCGGAACAGTATTTGGCGGCATAGGACATGATGGGAATGTGGCTGAATGCATTTTCATCCAATGCGCCACGGATCTCTGCAACCCTTCCGTCCATCATATCAGAGGGCGCCACCATGTCAGCGCCGGCCTTCACATGAGAAAGCGCAGTCCTGGCCAGAAGATCCAGGGTGGCGTCGTTGTCGATCTGTCCCTTTTCAACAAATCCGCAATGACCGTGATCCGTGTACTGACAGAGACACACATCGGTAATGACCACCAGCTCCGGAACCTTGTCTTTGACGGCACGAACGGCCTTCTGAACGACTCCGTCTTTCCGATATGCCTCGGTACCGAGGGGGTCTTTTTTATCCGGAATTCCGAACAGCATGACGGCCGGAATGCCCAGCGCCTGTGCTTCTTTTGCCACCGGCACCAGGCTGTCGACAGACAGATGAAAAACCCCCGGCATTGACGAAATGGGATCCTTGACATTTTTCCCGCTCACCGTAAATAGCGGAAGTATGAGGTCATCCACCGTCAGAACGGTTTCGCGTATCATCCTTCGAAGCGCCTCGCTCCGGCGCATTCTTCTGGGTCTGTAATCCGGGAACAGCATGGTTCCTTCTCCTTTCATGGAACATGGGTGATCGTTCCCCTCATAATCCATCCAAAGGCATCAATCAAGCGCATTTCTATCTTCATCCCGGGGCCATGCCCCCGGTGAATCATTTTAAAACGGCTTCTCGCGATTGCCGTTATTCCCCAGGGGCCATAATTCCTGAAAAATATTTTAATCAGGGCGGTGGGAAAGATGCACGCGCATGCGAGAAGCCGATCCGAAAGTCGATCATGGGACCATCATTATCGGCCGGACTTGGGAAAGAACTCGAAGGGAATGCTCCGCTTTCTTCTGGAGCTAGTCGGGATTGAGAAAGAATTAAACCATCATCTGGCTGAAGTCAACACTTCACGAGCGTGTTTTCGCTGAACGACCGATCATCCATTCGAAGCTCTGATGTCGATCCAACGGAGACACAGAAGCACCAGCGAAAAAAACAGCGCACCGAAGCTTCCACCGAAAAAATCCGCAACCACATCCATCATGTCGGACATACGGGCGGCGACAAAGGATTGATGGAACTCATCCCCTGCCCCATAGAGGGTGGTGAGCAGTACACTGAAAAAAATGATTCGGAATATACTCCAGAAAGGAAACGTTTTTAAAATGGCCCGGTAAAAAAGAGCCCCCAAAAGCCCATACCCTAAAAAATGCAGAAGCTTGTCACTGTATGCAAACGATGGCAGGCAATCGGGCGAAGGAAAAGAGGACTGTACAAAAATGGCCACCGCATACGCCACCACCGGGAACCAGTATATCCAGAACAGTCGGCTTTTAGACATGCTATCCTTCTTTAAACAAGTCCAACTCTATTTTCCGGGCCGCCACGTGAGACGAGACTACCTCAAGGAATTTTTCCATAGGGATTCCGTAGCGAACCGTTCCGTCGAGGGTCCGGACCGACAGGGTGCCGGCTTCCTTTTCCTTGTTGCCGAGGGTCAGGATCAGCGGAATGTTTGCGATCTGCGCTTCGCGGATTTTCCGGTTCAGGCTTTCGGTCCGATCATCCACATTGACGCGAAGCCCGGCCTCCTTCAACTGATCCGAAACGCTTCGGGCAAATTCAGCCAGGTCGTCGTTGATGGGCAGCAGAGAAACCTGTACGGGAGCCATCCACAGAGGAAATTTGCCGGCAAAATGTTCGACCAGGATTCCCAGGAACCGTTCAATGGATCCATAGACCACCCGGTGAATCATGATCGGCCGATGTTTTTCGTTGTCTGCGCCGATATATGACAGGTCAAACCGCTCCGGCATCATCATGTCGAGTTGCACCGTACCGCATTGCCAGGTCCGCCCCAGCGCGTCCTTGATATGGATATCGATTTTCGGCCCATAAAAAGCACCGTCACCGGGATTGATCTTGTACTCCCTGCCGTAAGCTTTTAAAGCAGACTCAAGTCCCCCCGTGGCCTGTTCCCACTGGGTATCGCTGCCAATGGATTTTTCGGGCCGGGTGGAGAGTTCCAAATGGAAGGATAGCCCAAAGGTGCTGTAAACACTATCCATTAATTTTAGAACTCCGAGGATTTCCGTCTCGATCTGATCCGGCGTCATGAAAATATGGGCGTCGTCCTGGTGAAAGGCACGGACCCGGAAAAGCCCGTTGAGCACGCCACTGAGTTCATGGCGATGCACCAGACCGATTTCGGCAGCCCGGATCGGCAATTCCTTGTAGGAATGAGGCCGGCTGGCGAAGAGAAGCATCCCACCGGGGCAATTCATCGGTTTGATGGCGTAATCGGTATCATCGATGCGTGACGTGTACATGTTTTCCCGGTAATTTTCCCAGTGGCCGCTGCGTTCCCACAGGCTCCGATCGAGCATGATGGGGGTTTTCGTCTCCACATACCCGGCTTTCCGATGCGCCTCGCGCCAGTAATCGAGCATCGTATTCCACAGAACCATTCCCTTCGGGTGAAAAAAAGGCATCCCCTGGGCTTCCTCATGAAAACTGAAAAGTTCCATGGCGGCGCCGATTCTCCGATGGTTGCGCTTTTTCGCTTCCTCCAGAAACTGAAGATAGTCTTTCAGGTCCTTCTTGTCATAAAAAGCGGTCCCATATACCCGTTGCAGCTGCGCCTTTGTCTGATCCGCCCGCCAATAGGCGCCGGAAACCTTCATCAGTTTCACCGCTTTCACAAATCCGGTATGCGGCACATGGGGGCCGCGGCAAAGATCGGTGAACTCCCCCTGCTCGTAAAAAGAGATGGTACCGTCCTCGAGTTCCGATATGATTTCCGTTTTATAAGGCTCGTTTTTGTAAAATTCCAAAGCCTCCTGTTTGGGCACCTCTTTCCGAAAAATCGGAAGTTTGGCTTTGATGATGTTTTTCATCTCGGCCTCGATTTTTGGAAATTCATCCTCGGAGATGGCTTTCATATCGATATCGTAGTAAAAACCGTCTTCGATCACCGGCCCGATGGTCAGCTTCGCATCCTTGTACAGCCTCACAATGGCCTGTGCCATGACGTGGGCCGCACTGTGACGAAGAATCTCCAGCGCCTCGGGATCCTTTTGGGTGATGAGTCGCACGGATGCGTCCCCGGTGATTTTCGTGCTCAGGTCCACCAGTTTTCCATTCAGTTCCATGGCCACGGCATTTCGGGCCAGCCCTTCGGAAATCCCCATGGCCACATCCAGTCCCGTGGGCGGCTGTTCAAATCCCTTTTTGTTGCCATCCGGCAAAGTAATGTGTATCATTTTGTTAAATGCCTGTTATTAAAGTGTTGCTGTATTGCCGCTTACATTGCGACATCACGGTTGAAAAACAGAAACTTATGAGAAATGCACTGACCGGTCAAGGAAAAAAATGGAACCTGATAAACCTGTTGCATATGAATATATCGATACCCGGGACAAACTGGATGCCGCCTGTCGTAATCTTTCAAACTGCCGACGAATCGCGGTGGACCTCGAAGCGGACTCCCTTTACCATTTCCAGGAGAAGGTCTGCCTGATCCAGTTGGCGGCCAATGGGTCTAATTATGTGGTGGACCCCCTGGCGATTCCGGATCTGTCCCCGCTGGCCCCCCTGTTTGCCGACAAGGACATTCTGAAAATTTTCCACGGTTCCGATTACGACATCCGCAGTCTCTACAGGGATTTCGGTATTGAGATCCATAGTCTGTTCGATACGGAACTTGCATCGAGATTTCTCGGCGTTTCCAGCTCCGGACTCGACGCGGTGGTTCGGGAGCATCTCGGAATTTCCCTGGATAAAAAATATCAGAAAAAAGATTGGTCCAAACGGCCGCTGCCGCCGGAGATGATCGATTATGCAGCCCAGGACGTCATGTTTCTTTTGCCCATTGCCAATAGACTGATCGATGAGTTGAAACGAAAAAACCGTTTCGAATGGGTTACCGAAGAATGCGAAATTCTGAGCAATGTCCGGCCGGCATTAAATGATCATCAACCGCTTTTTTTGAAAATCAAGGGAGCGGGACGCCTTTCCCCAAGGATGCTTGCGGTGCTCGAAGAGATACTGCGCTTCAGATTGGAGTCTGCCCGGAAAAAAGACAGGCCGCTTTTCAAGGTATTCAGCAACCGGGTCGCTCTATCGCTTGCTGCGGCGCTACCCATGTCTTTCAGCGCCTTGCAGAGTTCAAACATTTTGAGTCAGCATCAGCTCAGCATGTTCGGTAAAAATATCGTGGCCTGCATCCGGGACGCCATGAAAATACCCGAGACCGATCTGCCGTCTTACCCGAGGAACAGGAATCCCAGGTCGCCGATCAACGTATCCCCCCGAATAAAAGCCCTGCAGGAATGGCGAAACCGAAAAGCGGAAGCCCTCGGCATGGATGCGGGCCTTATCTGTAACCGAAATCTTGCCACCCGCCTCGCCCTGTTGAATCCCGAAAGTGTCGATATCATGGATTCAATCGAAGAAATGAAATCCTGGCAGAGAACCGCCTTTGGAAAGGAAATTATTTCGGTACTGAAGGAAAGAAATTGACGGAACGGATATCCCCCTTTATTGCTGCAGAAACATCCGGAAATATCTAACACTGGAAAGGATAAGCGCGAGCCCGATACCGATATACACGATAGAAAGATATGGCTTGGGCAAGGAAGAATGCCTGAGTAGCCTCCCCATCCCCACCATGATGGCAATGGTGATATAACTTTTCCACGGCATGAAGGCGAAAATGCATCTTTTCTCCTCCACGGGCAAGATCCTGCCGAGGTTCCGGTCGACAATCCTCAGGAACCCGAAATGGTGTATCAGCATCGCCAGCACGATACCGGCTGAGACGAACGGAAGCGGCGATATCTGGCTGGACGCCGCCAGCCAGTGATATGCAAATCCCAGGAGCATGATCCCGACACAGATCCAGACAAATCCGCCCATGAACAGGAGCGTCCGCTTTCCCACTGCCGGTTTGCAGCTATCAATCTTTTGTCCCAAAGATGGTTGCCTTTCTGCATCGATGCCGCAATTCCCGGGGGGAGCCCCCTGTCATTGCGGCCAGGTAGTTTCTACAATTCCACATATTCCTGCGCATTGATTCTTGTTCCCATCCCCGTGGGTTTTAGTATCACCGGTTTGTCAAGCATGCAACGCATTATATGCCTGTCTTTATTTTTACGCCGAGCGATCACTGGGAAACAAAAAACGAACGTCCAATCCCGCCGAGGCGGGATTGGACGTTCGTTTTTTCAAATGCGATTGCCCTGAATTTAAACGGCAATCTCCTTGACAGCCGCTTACTGAGTATGCCATAAAACTTTTTTGTTCCGTTTTTGCCGTAAGTTCTAAATAATGAAAGAGGAAATGGCTTATGGAATCTGGCAGCAATCTAGAAAAAATCTTAAAATCAGGTCAGTTCGCGTTTACCGGCGAGCTGGGTCCCCCCCGCGGCACCAATGTCGAAGCGGTTCGTAAAAAAGCCAGGCCGCTTAAAGGCATGGTGGATTCCGTCAATATCACCGACAATCAAACCGCGATGGTCCGCATGTCCAGTTGGGCCACATCCCTGTTTGCCATGCAGGAAGGACTCGAACCGAACTTTCAGATGGTCTGCCGGGATCGTAATCGGCTTGCCATGCAGGCGGATGTCCTCGGCGCATATGCCCACGGCATTCGTAACATCCTCTGCCTTTCAGGCGATCACCAGATGTTCGGGGACCACCCCAACGCCAAAGGTGTTTTCGACATCGATTCTATGCAGCTTATCAGCATGATCCGGAAAATGTGTGACGAGGGAAAGTTTCTGAGCGATGCGGAAATCGACGAGCCCCCCAAAATGTTCATCGGTGCCGCTGCGAACCCCTTTGCCGAACCTTTCGAATGGCGGGTTCACCGCCTCGCCAAAAAAGTGACCGCCGGCGCCCATTTTGTACAGACCCAGTGTATATACAATATGAAACGCATGCGGGAATGGGTCAAACAGGCGGTGGATATGGGACTCACCGAAAAAATATACATCCTTGCCGGCGTCACTCCCATGAAAAGCCTTGGTATGGCCCGGTACATGCAGAAATCGGTTCCCGGCATGGACGTTCCCGATGAGGTCATCAACCGGCTCAAGGGCGTCGAGAGAAAGCAGCAGGCCGACGAAGGGATTAAAATGGCCTGCGAACAGATTGAGGAATTCAAGGAAATGAAAGGTATCGCCGGCGTTCATCTAATGGCCATCGAATGGGAGCATAAGGTGCCGGAAATTGCCGAAAGGGCGAAGATGCTGCCCCGGCCGACCTTCGAATAACGCGATGCCACAATAATTTGTCAGGAGAGACAGATGTACGAGCTTGTTCGCGGCCCCCTGGTGTGGGTTTCATTGATCGTATTCGTTCTGGGAACGGTTTTCCAGATTTTCCGGTTCTACAGCCTGAGCCGGAAAGTCGGCATTTCGCCCCATGTGCCTCTGCAGCCGCCGAAAAAGGACCGTCCGAAATGGTATTCCCCCGTCCACCTGGTGGACTTCTTTAAAAAGGCCGGCGGCACGATTCTGTCCGTAAGTCCGGTAACGATCACCATCAGCACTGTTTTTCACGTACTTCTGATACTGATTCCGCTTTTTCTCCTGGGGCACAACGAGTTGATCGACCTGTCCATAGGTATTCGTCTGCCGTCGATTCCGGAGCATGTCTCGGACATTCTCACCATGGTTGTGCTTCTGTGCTGTGCCTTTTTTCTATACCGCCGTATTTTTATGGCCCGGGTGCGCTCCATTACCTCCTTTTATGACTATCTGGTACTGGCCCTTGCCACCGTCCCGTTCCTGAGCGGCTTCCTCGCATATCACCAGATGACCGGCGACTACCGGACCATGATGATCATCCATATGCTTTCCGGGGAATTGATGATCATGGCCATCCCGTTCACCAAGCTCACACACATGATCTTCTTCTTCTTGAACAGGTTCACGGTGGTCGGCGAGCACACGTTGGGAAAAGGAAGCCGTGCCTGGTAGAAACGTTTTCAATAAATAATAATTTTCGGAGACAATCATGACGGAACCCGCTGTAACCGAAATCAATACCGAAAAAATAAAAGAGATCATGGACGCAAGCCGGCCGAAAATGAAACTCTGGCTGAAGGTATGCGCCCATTGCAGCCTGTGCGCCGAAAGCTGTTTTCTTTATACGACCAAGGGACAGGATCCCAAGTACATGCCGTCCCATAAATTTATCAATTCCATCGGGAAGCTGTATAAAAAAGGAGGAAAGGTCAGTCGGACGGCGCTCGAAGAAATCGGGGATATCGTCTGGAATCGTTGCGTTCTGTGCACACGTTGCTATTGCCCCTTTGGAATCGATATCCCTGAAATGATCGCCCTCGGAAGAAAAATCTGCAGGTCCCAGGATATTTACAGAAAGTACGATGAAGAATAATGAATGTAATACTGCAGGTGACGCCGCATCTTCCTGCAACCCGTGTACTTTTGAAAGGTATGAAAACGCTATGCCGTTACTGAAAAAACTTTTCCGGCTTCCGGTATTGTTGATTCCACTGCTGATCCTGTTCCCCCTGTTCGGCGCATATGGTCAGGAAGAGAACATCATTCTCGAACAGCCGGGAGGACAGCGTCCGGCCGTGGATTTTCCCCATGAACTGCATATGGGGGAGCTCGACTGCCTCGATTGTCACCATGATTATGACGAAAATGGCGAAAATGTGCTGGACGAGGATTCCCTGGAGGAAGGCAATGATGATCTTAAATGCGATGCCTGCCACGATGCCAGCACAAAAATTGATCTTAGAAGCGCATTTCATAAAAAATGCATGGGCTGCCACATAGAACTTCGCAAGGAAAATAAACCCACGGGGCCGGAACTCTGCGGTGAATGCCATAAAAAATAGAAAGCCATCAATCCGGACCGATTGAAGAGGCCGGAATTTATACAGGGAGGTGCTGTCGTGATAAAAGCTATGCAAAAACCGGTTGAAGAAATCGTTGATGCCGTAAAGGAATACGTACATATCCTGACCCTCGGCTGCGGCGGCTGCGTATCCGTCTGTCTTGCGGGCGGCCAGAAAGAGGCCCGGGCATTGAACAAGGAACTCAACCAGCGGTTCAAAGCGGAAAACCTCCCGGGTCGGGCGGAAGACTATACGGTGGAACGCCAGTGCAACCTGAAATATTATGAGGGCCTGGATGCGCTCGTGGCCAAACACGATTGCCTCATTTCCGTAGCATGCGGCGCCGGCACCCAGCTATTGGCCGAACGTTTTCCGGATACACCCGTTTTCCCGGGCGTCAATACGGTGTCCATCGGGATTGACAGGGAAGTCGGCGTGTACGAAGAAAAATGCAGGGCATGCGGCGAATGTGTCCTGGGATACACCGGCGGCGTATGCCCGGTCACCCGCTGCGCAAAGGGTCTTTTTAACGGACCCTGCGGGGGAACCAACAAGGGAAAATGCGAAGTCAGTCAGGACATCCCCTGTGCATGGGTGGATATCTACAACCGGTTGAACGCTCAAAACCGGCTCCACCACATTCATAAGGTTCGGCCGGCCATGCTTTGGCAAAACCAGACCCAGCGAACCATTATTCAGCCGGTGTATGCCCATCGGTATGTGAAATAGGGAATCTTTCCAGAAAAGCAGTTATAACGGCGTCGACCGTTTTCCCGGTAAGCCCGGTCACCAGGTTGACGCTGCTTTTATTGATCCTGTTGAGGATATCGACGGGGATTCCGCCGCAAAGGAGAATCTCGGCCCCCAGATTTTTCAAATGCCGGGCCAGTTCATCCGGCGCTTTCGAATCGAGCGCTTCGATTTGGATTGAATCGAATTGCCCGTTTTCAACTTCCACGACAGCTATTTCATTGCACTCGAGGAAGGGAAATACCGGGGCCCCGTCTCTTACAGGCACCGCAATACGATATTTCATACACTCTCCATTCCGGAAATTATGGGTGTTCGCACACCAGGACCCGATCTATGAATCAAACTGAAAGAAGAGTTTTAAAGCGCTATCCCATCAAAATCGATGCGACCATCATCACCCCGACGAGGTCCGTTTCCGTCCGTACCGTGGACATCGGCATCGGGGGTATCCGTGTGATTTCGCCAGACCCGATTTTGCCCGAAACGGATATTGCCCTTTCACTGGCCACCCGGGAAGAGATACTGTTATCGGGATCCGTCCTCTGGACAATCGAAATTCAGCGGGAAGAAACACCGCCCGAATTTGAAATGGGAATCGAAGCGGACGCATTCATTTTAAAGGAACAGGAAGCCATCGGATTCGCCGATAGGGAAACGGTTGTTCGGGAAATTATTTCCCGGGTCCACAATGTGTAAGGCCGTCTAGGATTTATTTTCCAATTCGTGCGGCTTTTCCTCCGGAAGCTGCCGCAGTTCGTCCCGAATGAGCCGGTTCAGGTAGTCCTCCGGCGCCAACAATGTCTTTTTTGAGATAAAAAAACGATTTTTTCCTGTTTTTTCAAGAATGAGTTTTAATCCAAGTTCAAAGTCATTGGTGAGTTTGTGGTAAGTTCCGTCGATGCCCATCTCTCCGGAAGCCAGTTTCCCCACGAGGTAGTCGACGGCGTCCTCTTCCAGAACGATATTGATTCCATGGTTCTTGAAAAATCGAAGCTCTATCCCCTTCACTTTTTCATGGAATGTTTTTATAGCGCCGATGGCCATGCCGATATCCATTACACCTCTGCTGTAAAAATCCGAAATGGCCTCCGCCCGCACAGGTGTCAGACTGAGGTGGTACTGATCTGCCCACCGATCCCAATGATCGCTTAAATACGATGCAATATAGCTTCTTTCATCGCGGGATAGTTTTTCATAGGTTTCTATCCGTTCGGGGCTTCCGGGATCTTTCACGAAAGACGACAACACGTTTTCGGGATCGGACACAACGTTTGCCATGGCCGGAAACAGCCGGACATTGATAGAGGGAAGCTTCTTCTCAAATGGGAGCAGCGCCTTCTCGACAGCACTCACCAGACCACGCGCCCCGGTGTTTTCTTTGTAGGCCGCGTGTGCCAGATGCTTCAATAGCCCATCGTCAAATTTGACATCTATGTCGTAGGCGGCAAAATCGAGCTTTTTCCCAAGTACAATGGGATTGCTCGGATTTTTTAGAATATCGAAAAGGTCCTGTTCACCGAGCCGTTCGAAGATCGCCCTCACCGGCAACCGCCCCACAAATTCCGATTCGAATCCGTATTCAACGAGGTCTTCGGATTGCACGTATTTTAGCCAGTCGCTCTCATCTCTGGTTTTGCCGACATTCCCGCCGAACCCGATATGCTGGGTATTCATCCTTTTCGAAATAATTTTGGGCAGTTCCTGGAAAGCACCGCTCATAATAAAAAGAATATGCTTTGTATTCACGGTGCTTTCTTCCCGCTTGCCCGTTTTTCGGAACCGCTCGATTTCCTGCAGCATGGTGATGGGATCATGGGGGACCTTCAGATCCACCTCCGTCTCTTCCATGGGTTTGAGCAGTGCACGCTGTACACCGGTTCGGGAGACGTCGGCACCGATCAGGTTTCTGCTGGAAGCGATTTTATCGATTTCGTCGATATAGACAATTCCGTACTGGGCCGTTTCGATATCGCCATCCGCTTCCCGGACAAGATCCCGGACAAGATCCTCAACATCTCCTCCGACATAGCCCGTCTCGCTGAACTTGGTGGCATCCCCCTTTACAAACGGTACGCCGATCCGCTTGGCGATCAGCCTGACCATATAGGTTTTTCCCACACCGGTGGGTCCCATCATCAGCACATTGTTTTTGATCTGGCCCACCATTTCCGGAACCGGCCCCTGATCATCTGCCTTGAATCGTTTGATCCGATTGAAATGGGTGCAGATCTTGGTTGCCAGAACCGCCTTGGCCTGATCCTGTTTGATGATATAATGATCCAGATAGGTAATCAGGTCCTCCGGTCTGAGATCGAATTGAATCTTTCCACCCCTTGTCGAACCCGGCGAATCATCCTCGCTCGTTTCCTGTTGGGGCATGACAATGGGTGGCATGAGCTTCACATTTTCTCCGAACCGCTTGGAGAGGAATTCACTGATTTCCTTTTCGAGTTCCTTGGGGCTCGGTATGTTTTCCTTGCCGCTTTTAATCATTTTTCCTTCCGATTTTATAATTCCTCGTCGCCGGGTCGTTTGGCCCGGGCACATTTGATGCCCTTCCGTGACGCCCTTTTCTTTTATAAGAATTTAAGTCCTTAAAACCGGATTGCAAGGCCCCAATGTTATGCGGAAATATTATACTCCTTGATTTTGCTCAGAAGCGACGGATGACTTATTTCAAGTAATTCGGCGGCATGGGTCCGATTGCCGCCGGTTTGGGCAAGCGCCTTTGAAATGATTTTCTTTTCCATCACCCTTTTCGCCGCCTTCAGGGACAACCCCTCAAACTCGGGGAAAAAACCGTTGTCGTTATTTTCCCCGGGTAGCTCCTGGGTAAAATGCTCCGCTTGCAACGTCAACTCATCTGAAAGCACCATGGCTTTCTCAATGGCGTTCTCGAGTTGCCGGACATTGCCCGGCCAATCATTTGAGAGCAGCAGCTTCATCGCCGCAGGCGCAATTCCTTTCACCTGAGTACCCAGTTTCCGGTTGAATTTCCGTATAAAATTCTGGGTCAGCAGGGGAATATCCTCGGGCCGCTGCCGAAGCGGCGGAAGTGTGATGGAGATGACGTTGAGCCGGTAAAAAAGATCCTCCCGAAAGGTTCCCCTGCTCACCTCTTCGGTCAGGTTTTTGGAGGTTGCTGCGATAATCCGCACATCCACCTTTTTGCCGACCGAACCGCCGATGGGAAGGATTTCCTTGTCCTGAAGCACCCGAAGCAGTTTTACCTGGAGATTCAGGGGCATCTCGCCGATCTCGTCCAGGAAGAGAGTGCCCCCGTGCGCGGCTTCAAAGAGGCCGGGCTTGTCCCGGTCCGCCCCCGTGAAAGCACCCTTTTTGTAACCGAACAGTTCGCTTTCGAGCAAATTTTCGGGGATTCCCCCACAATTAACTGCTATAAATGCAGCTCCCGATCTTGGGCTGTTGAAATGAATCCCCTTGGTCATCAATTCTTTCCCGGTACCGCTATCCCCCATGATCAATACCGTCGTGTCGTATTTTGCGGCTTTTGCAGCGATTTTGAAAACCAGTTGCATGGGATTGCTCTTGGCCGTCATATTCCCGAAATGATAGCTGTTGGTGATGGTTTTTATTCGTTCCTTGAGTTTCAGGTTTTCTTTTTTCAGGCTTTCACGCTCTTCGGCCTTTTTCAACGTCAGCAGCACCTCGTCGGGTTTAAACGGCTTGGTGATAAAGTCATACGCTCCTTTTTTGATAGCCGTCAGGGCCGTATCCATGGTGCCGAAGGCCGACATCATCACGACGGTGCTGTTGCAAATGAATTCCGTGGCCCTGTCTAAAAATTCGAGGCCGTCCATCTGAGGCATCTTCAGATCGCATAGGATAAAATCATACACCTTTTCCTGGACCATCTGAAACGCCACCCGACCGTTTTCCGCAGAATCGATTCGATACCCGGATTTTTCCAGAAGTGCGCTCATCATATGACGCATATTGGCTTCGTCATCCACAATCAGGAGATGTTTTTCATTTGTTTCCAAAGGATTCCTTCCCGAACTGCCCGACATGAAGGGCGTTAAGACAAAAAGAGATGAAACTGCGGCGCATTATAAAGAGATTCATGATTCATCCATCACCGGCAGGACCAGTATCATCTGCGTGCCCTCACCCGTTTTGCTTTGGGCGTCTATCTTCCCGCCCATTGCTTCGGCAATGAGAAGCGAGACCCAGAGCCCCAAGCCGCTGCCCGTACCCGCCGGTTTCGTGGTGAAAAACGGATCGAAAATCCGGTTCAAATCAATCTCTGAAATTCCGGAACCGTTGTCTTCAAATTTCACCTTCAATATTTCCGGTAGGTTATTTTCCATTTCGGTTTCGCCAGGCACATTCTCGCTTGCAATACGGATACGGCCCGGTTCAATTTTGCCGCTTACCTTTATGGCATCGGCCGCATTCAGCAAGAAGTTTAGAAAAAGCTGTTTCAGTTGATCCGGATCTCCGGAAACAGTGTCATGGATCGCCCTGAAATCGGCGTCGACGGCAAGGTCGGCAAACAGCGGTTGGATTCTTGCCATCTGAATGACCTCCTCCAGAAGCCCATGAATCGAAACGGATTTGCGGACCTCCTCGGTTGGCCGCGAATAATCCAGCAGCTGACGAATAATGGATCGAATACGCTCCACCTCGATCTCGGCCCTGCGGATGTAATCTTTTGTCTCCGCATTGTCCCCTGCTCCCTGCTTGATCAATTCCAGATATCCGATCACGATACCGATGGGATTTCCGATTTCATGGGCGATACCCGAAGAGAGGCGGCCGACGGTAGCAAGTTTTTCCGCTCGAATTATTTCCTGCTGGGCGTGATTCAGCCGGATCATGGCCTCCTCGAGACGCAGGACCGTCTGACGCAGTTTTTCCTGGTCCTCGCGATTGAGATCGAATACGCGGTTTATCGC
>JBECKW010000042.1:0-5611 GCA_040235505.1 Desulfobacterales bacterium | reverse complement strand
CTCATCCAGGGGACTGCGATCTGCGCCTTGCACCGGTTGGTTGCCACCAGCGAAAAAAGAGTGCGCCGCAGAGATAGCAGCCCCTACTCACGGATATTACCATGCACCGGGGCAATGGCGGCCCCATGAAAGAGTGCGGATGGAAGCGTGACGGTCGAGACTCGTTGGAGAAAAGGAAATCCGTGAACGGATTTACCTGTTGACAAGCCTTCTCATGGAAGCCGCAGAGAACTGCAAGTTGAAGAAAAGAGCCTTCAGCCTTTAATATATATTCAATATGCAGTCAGCCTTTCTTCGAAGCCTACGCTTATCTGCGTGCTTCGCGGCTTTGCGTGAGATATTCCCAAGTCTTTATTTAATCTGTTGCCGTTCTCTGCGCCTCTGCGGGAGATAACGCTTTTAAGGTGTTGCTTTTATTTATAATAAGCCTTTCTTTGCGTGCTTCGCGGCTTGGCGTGAGACAATGTTTTTGCAGTTGTCGTTTGCTGACCTCTGATCTCCGCCCTCCGACCTCTGACCTCTGGTCTTTCCCTATGAGCTATCAGCTATCTTTATCTTCTCCCCAGGTTGCTTTCCAGCGGGAGTGCGAGCAGTCCCGTGCGGGCCAGTTCCTTGGTTTTATAACCGTCGAAGGACTTAATAATGTTGTTTATTTTAAGGCTGTTGCCTGTAAACTCCAGGGTCATGGTGGTGGAGGAGATGTCGACCACCATGGCTCCCATGATATTTGCCAGATTGATGACTTCGTGGCGCTTTTCCGGGGCGACGAAAATGGTCATCAGAAGAAGCTCCCGCGAAATGGAATCCTCATAGGTGAGTTCCTCCACCGAAATGACATCGATGAGCTTGTTGATCTGCTTCGCGACCTGATCCACCACCGTTTCGTCGCCGCCGATGGCGATGGTCAGCCGGCTGATTTCCGGATCGGCGGTGACACCGGCCACCAGACTTTCGATGTTGTATCCCCTGCGGGTAAACAGGCTGGCGACATGGGACAGGACCCCCGCATGATTTCGAACCAGCACGGACAGTATCTTGTTCATATCACTCCTCTTCTCCGATAAAATCGGTTTGTCCTGCACCGGGCGGTATCATGGGCAGTACGTTTTCCTCCTGAACCACGCGGAAGTCCACCAGCATGGGGCCGTCGGAGTTCAGCGCCCGGTCGATGACCTTGGGGACTTCCCCCGGTTCCGTGACGCGAAGGGCCGGGATATCGTATCCTTCCGCCACCTTGCAGAAATCCGGGTTGCCCGTGAGGCACGTGTGGGAATACCGGCGATCATGAAAGATCTGCTGCCATTGGCGGACCATACCCAGATATCCGTTGTTCATGATGAAGATCTTGACCGGCAGGTTGTGGAGCCTGGCGGTTGCAAGTTCCTGGATGCACATCTGAAAACTGCCGTCCCCGGTAATGGCCACCACAGGCTTTCCCGGACTTCCCACCGAGGCGCCGATGGCCGCTGGAAAACCGTATCCCATGGTGCCGGCGCCGCCGGAGGTGAAAAACCTCCGGGGTTGAACCGTTTGATAGAAAAGCGCCGCCCACATCTGGTGCTGACCCACATCGGTGGCCAGCAGTACTTTGCCCCGGGTGATATCGCTTAGGGTCCGAATGATGGCCTGGGGGTGGAGTTTTCCGTCCTCGGGAAAGGTCAGGGGGTATTCCTTCTTCAGCCGGGCGAGATGGGCCAGCCATTTTTTTCTCGTTGTCACTTCGATCTGGTTATTGAGCGCCCTCAAAAATACTTTCAGGTCGCTGACCACCGGAATATCCACTTTGAAGCGTTTTCCGAGTTCCGCCGGATCGATGTCGATATGGATGACTTTCGCCAGCGGCGCAAACTTCTGCAGATTGCCGGCCACCCGGTCGTCAAAACGAACACCCATGGCAATAATCAGATCCGATTCATGGATGGCGTAGTTGGAATACTTGGTGCCGTGCATGCCCAGCATTCCCAGGGAGGAGGGATCGGTTTCCGGAAAGCAGCCCTTCCCCAGCAGCGTGGTGGTAACGGGAATGTGGGTTTTTTTCACAAACTGCCGAAGCTCCCCGCTGGCGCCGGCGGAAATGACGCCGCCGCCGGCGTAAATGACGGGGCGCCATGCGGTTTTGATCATTGAAATCACCTGCTTGATGAGCGCTTCCCCAGGTTTTTCCGGTTTGCGCTCTCCGGGGAGGCGAACCGGACCGAGTTTTTTCAGCCGGGTGCGGGCTACCTGCACGTCCTTGGGAAAGTCGATCAGAACCGGCCCCGGCCGGCCGCTTCGGGCGATATAAAACGCCTCTTTCACGACCTGTTGCAGGTCGCGAACGTCTTTCACCAGGTAGCTGTACTTGGTGATGGGCAGGGTGATGCCGCAGATATCGGCTTCCTGAAAACTGTCATTGCCGATCATGGGCACTGCCACCTGGCCGGTGATGGCCACCATGGGGACCGAATCCATATGGGCGGTGGAAAGTCCGGTGACCAGATTGGTGGCCCCGGGGCCCGATGTGGCGATGCAGACCCCCACCCGCCCCGTGGCCCTGGCATAGCCGTCGGCTGCATGGGCGGCACCCTGTTCGTGCCGCGTCAGAATATGGGTCAGAGGGGCATCATAGATTACGTCGTAAGTCGGCATGATGGCGCCCCCGGGGTACCCGAACACATGTTCGATGCCTTCATCCAGGAGTCCCCGAATCAGAATCTGGGCGCCGCTCATCATTGCGGATGTCATGGGTCTAATCTCCAGCTTTTTTTTGTTGATGGTTCCGTTTCACCGGTCAAATCACCGGCGCCCGTTTTTAAGCAGGCGCTATCAACCGGAAGGTTGCACCGGGCGAATGACACGGGAGTGTCCAGTCGGCGGGCACTCTAACAGAAGTGTTGCCTGAAAGCAAGCATCCGGATCTTATCAATATTATTTCAAAGTGTTGTATCGGAGACATCGGGAAAACGAAAACAACGCGACGAGGGCGTTTCATACGGCTGAAATAACGAATTTGTAAAAATAAAGCTTCAAAAATGTCGTTTTAAATGGACAAAATTTACATAATTGTTTATCAACGGTGTGTATCTTCGCGGGTGCCCATTAATTCATTGTAATAACAGATCGTAATACGATTTTACCGATATGGCTGCCTGTTGCTGTTACATAAAAAATTTATCTTTTTATCGGGACATACAATTTTGTTGATCTATGGCCGGTGCGGATCCGATTTTGACTGAATTCAACGAAGGAGGGTGCATGAAAAGGGGAATTGTTGTCACATCCATGGGGGCGTTTCTGTTGCTGCTACTACCGCAATTTGTTCTGGCGGCCCAACCGATGCCGGTGGATACCGGTACAACGGCCTGGATGCTGACGTCCACGGCACTGGTATTGCTGATGGTTCCGGGCCTTGCCATGTTTTACGGCGGCCTGGTGAGAACGAAAAACGTTCTGGGAACCATGATGCACAGCTTTGTGTCCATGGCGGTGATCGGTGTGCTGTGGGTGGTGTGCGGATATTCGCTGTCGTTCGGGCACAATATCCTCGGCGGTTTTGTGGGGTGGAAAAGCGACTATTTTTTCCTGAAGGGCATTGACAACTCCATCGTAAAGGGAGTCCCCGAGTATGTGTTGGCCATGTTCCAGGGGAAATTCGCCATCATTACCCCGGCGCTTATTTCCGGTGCGCTGGCAGAACGGGTCTATTTCAGGGGGTATGTCTTTTTTATCGCCCTCTGGTTTCTCCTGGTTTACTGCCCGCTGGCCCATTGGATCTGGTCGAGCCAGGGATGGCTTTACAACGCAGGGGCTGCGGGGGTGATCGATCTGGCCGGCGGGCTGGTGATCCATGTGTCCGCCGGGGTGAGCGCACTGGTGGTGGCCCTGCTTCTGGGGAAACGCCAGGGATATCCGAAAACGGCCATGTCTCCCAACAACCTGGTGATGACCATGATGGGAGCCGGCCTTCTGTGGGTGGGGTGGTTCGGATTCAACGCGGGCTCCACGGTTCACAGCGGACTGGATACGGCGCGTGCGCTGACCATGACCCAGGTGTCGGCTGCCAGCGGCGCACTTACCTGGCTCGTGATCGAAGCCATTACTTTCCGAAAGGCCACTTCCCTTGGATTTGTTTCCGGCATCCTGGCCGGGCTGGTGGCGATCACCCCGGCCGCGGGCGTGGTCCAGCCGTACGGGGCCATCTGTCTCGGCGCCCTGTCCTCCATCGCATGTTTCTATGCGCTCCAGATGAAAATGAAACTCGGCTATGACGACAGCCTCGATTGTTTCGGCGTCCACGGCATTGGAAGCGGGTTCGGTGTCCTGGCGCTGAGCTTTTTTATCCGCGGCAGCTGGATGGAGAATGCCGCCGCCGGCGGTTCCTGGACCGTCTGGAACCAGCTCGGCGTTCAGCTCACGGGCTTGGGAGCCACCGTCGCCCTGGCGGTTGTCGGAACGGCGATTATCTATTTCATCGTGGAAAAAACCGTCGGCTTCCGCATCAGCGAAGAAAAGGAACTGGAAGGACTGGATCAATCCCTGCATGGCGAGCACGGTTACGGGCTGGTGGGGTCGGAAGGGGTGTGATAAAGACGATAGGCGATGGGCGATAGGCCAGAGGCCTAACTGCCCGCGGGATCCCGCTGTTTTTTAGCGGGATCCCGCGTCCTTCGGGTTTTTTTCAGGATCATCGGGATGAAAAATGAAAAAATAAACAGGGCGACGGAGAGCAAGACTCTGAAGGAGAGGAGCATGGCCCAGTCGCCGGTTTGCCAGACTTCCCGGAGGGTGCCGATGAAGAAAGTGAAGACGAAGGTGCCCACCAGAATGCCGATACCGGTACCGAAAAAGTAATCCCGGAAGGTGACCTTTGTCAGGCCCATGCCAAAATTCATCGGGGTGAAAGGGAAGTAAATCAAACGCAGATACAATACGGCGGCAAACCCGTTTCGGCCGATGGCATCGTCGTATTTTTTAAGCCGGCTTCCCACAAGTCCGGCGGCAAACTCACGGCCGAGGGTCCTGCCGATATAGAACGCACCGCTGGCACCGATCATGGCACCGACCCAGACATATAAAAATCCCCGATAGGGTCCGAATATGGCGGCGCCGAGCCCGGTCAGAAGCGTCCCCGGAACAAACAGACAGATTCCGACGGCATAAAAAAGCACAAAAGCCGCCGGCGCCCAGTAACCCGCGGCATCCAGAAGGCGGTCAAGCGCTTCCACCGTCAGCCATCCCCGGACCCCAGGGGATCGAACCGCCAAAACCGCCCCCACGATAAACAATACCAATATGCCGGCCTTCAGGATGCTTTTCTTTTTTATTTTTTTATCTTTTCTTTTCGTGATTTTCGTGTCTTTCGTGGACTATCTGTTTTTGCCGTTGTTTTTTACTCTCCGCAAGCCCGGCCCTTCAGGTTGAAAAACAGCTTCAACCCCTTTTGTACCTTTTCCGAAAAGAGTTTCGGTGAGAAGTAGTTCCCCACAACCCGCTTGTTGATTTCCACCAGGGTCGGGTACGGGTGCACGGCGGCGGCCAGGGTGGAGAGTTTGACCTTGCCGTTGAGGGCGGCGGCCCATTCCCCCAGAAGGTCCCCTGCCCGGGGACCCACGATCTGGACCCCGATGGGGGT
>JBECKW010000083.1:0-5968 GCA_040235505.1 Desulfobacterales bacterium | reverse complement strand
TATCGATACGCGCCGTCTCCAATCAGCAGACAGGTTTCGGTGATGCCGTCCGCAGCGACTTCCGGGGAAAACGCCCCCTCGGGAGCTACCTGCAGAAGCATGCCATCCTGAAAACGATACCTTGCGGTATATACTTCGTTGTTCCGGGCGTCCATCATCGGGCAAATCAGGCGGGCGTGATCCCCTGTCTGGTGCGCCAGGACATCCAGGCTGGAGACGCCTGCCATCGGTTTGCCGGAAACAAGGGCAAGACCTTTGATGACACTGAGTCCGATCCTCAGGCCTGTAAAGCTGCCGGGCCCCCGGGTGTAAGCCAGAGCGTCCACCTCTTCCAGGCGCAGACCGGCCATATCGAGGGCACCGTCAATCATGTTCATCAACCGCCGGGAATGGGTTTCTTTCCGGGCGATCGTGAACTCCGCCAGCAGGGTTTCCCCAGCCACCACCGCCACACTGCCGGTGGTGGACGCTGTGTCGATGGCAAGAATTTTCATGGAAGCGGCACCGACACGAGAGATCACTTTTTCCGGGATCCGGGGGTTTTTGCCGGTTTTCGGGTTGCCGCCGGTTTAACGGCGCTCCGTTTCCTCGGCGCCGCCTTCTTGGCGGTCCTTTTGGGAGCCGACGGCTTTTTCTTCGTTAAATTCCCCTTGATGGCGATGGGAACGACCTCACTCATATCCTTGACGGGGATAAAGGTGATTTTCCGCTTCACGTTGGCGGGTATCTCCGAAAGATCCTTCTTGTTTTTCTCCGGAATAATGATCGTCGTAATCCCGGCCCGAAGCGCCCCCAATGCTTTTTCCTTCAGTCCTCCGATGGGGAGCACCCGACCCCGGAGCGTGATTTCGCCGGTCATGGCGACATCCCTTGCCACCGGCCGGTTCGTCATGGTGGAAATGAGCGCCGTGGCGATGGCAATGCCCGCCGAGGGCCCGTCTTTGGGAATCGCCCCCGCCGGCACATGTATGTGGACATCCTGGTTTTCCAGGATTGAATCCGAAATACCGAAAGCGGTCAAGCTCGCCCGGGCATAGCTCAGGGCCGCCCGGGCCGATTCCTGCATCACCTCTCCGATCTGCCCCGTGATGATCAGGTCTCCCTTTCCGGCAATCAGGGTCGCTTCCACATACAGCACCTCACCCCCCACCTGGGTCCAGGCAAGGCCGGTGGAAAGTCCCACCTGGCTTTCCTCCTGGTCCATTTCCGGAAAGAATTTGGGAATTCCGAGAAACGATTCGAGATTCTGCTGGGTGACCCGAGACCCCTTTTTATCTCCCTCGGCAATCCTTCGTGCCACCCGGCGGCAGATGGTTCCGATTTCCCGCTCCAGATTTCGAACACCGGCCTCGGAAGTATACTCGTTGATCATTTTAGTGAGGGCGCCGTCGCTGATGCTCATCAGTTTGGGCTTCAGGCCGTTCTCCTTGATCTGCCGCGGCATCAGGTAGTTCGTGGCGATCTGCATTTTTTCTTCCTGGGTATAGCCGGACAGGTTGATGACTTCCATCCGGTCCAATAGGGCCGACGGGATCGTATCCGTCAGGTTGGCAGTCAGGATGAACATGACCTTGGAAAGATCGAAGGGAATGTTCAGATAATGATCGCTGAACTCTTTGTTCTGCTCGGGATCCAGCGCTTCGAGAAGGGCCGAGGAAGGGTCCCCCCGGAAATCGGAGCCGATCTTGTCGATTTCGTCCATCATGAACACCGGGTTATTCGTTCCGCACTGCTTGAGCCCCTGAATGATCCGCCCCGGCAAAGCACCGATATAGGTCCTCCGGTGTCCCCGGATCTCCGCCTCGTCGCGCATGCCGCCGAGGGAGACGCGGATGAATTTTCGCTTCATGGCCTTGGCGATGGCCTGCCCGAGAGAGGTTTTCCCCACGCCGGGAGGTCCGACAAAGCAAAGGATCGGCCCCTTTGAATCCGGGTTGAGCTTTCGGACGCTCAGATGTTCAAGGATTCGGTCCTTGATCTTTTCAAGTCCGAAATGTTCACTGTCGAGAATCGTTTTGGCTCGTTTAATATCCAGATGGTCTTTGGTGGATTTTCCCCAGGGCAGTTCCACCAGCCAGTCCAGGTAGGTACGCACCACCTGGGACTCGGCCGAGTCCGGATGCATCTGTTCCAGGCGCTTCAACTGTTTTTCAGCTTCCTGGGAAGCCGTTGGGGGCATTTTCGCCTTTTTGATGGCCTTCTGGTAAGACTCGACCTCCAGGGCCCGCTCATCGCTCTCCCCCAGTTCCTTGTGGATGGCCCGGACCTGTTCCCTCAGGAAATAATCCCGCTGACTCTTTGAAATTTCGTCCCGGACATCGGACTGAATCTTCGCCTGCATGGCGGACAGGTCCACCTCCCGGGACAGCAGATCGTTTACCTTCCGAAGCCGCTCCACAGGATCCAGGCTTTCCAGGAGGGTCTGGGACTCTTCGGTCTTGAGCCTCAGATTGGAAGCCACCAGATCCGCCAGTTTTCCGGGATCTTCGAGGCCGTCCAGGATGGCGCTCACATCGCCGGTAAATTCTCCCCGAAGCGCCAGAATCTTTTCCGAATTTTCCCGGACCGTCCGCATGAGGGCCTCGGTTTCGAGGGTGATTTTCTTGATGGGCTTTTCGTCAATCAGCTCGATAAAAACTTTAAAATACGTTTTTTTCCGAACGTATTCCTTGATTTTTCCCTTGGAAATTCCCTGGACGAGGGCCTTGACACGCCCATCCGGCAACTTGAGCATTCGCAAAATCCGTCCAACCGTCCCCACCTTGTATATGTCTTCGGGTTTTGGGTTTTCGATCTGTGGATCCGTCTGGGTGGCGAGAAATAAAAAACGATTGTTGGAAACGGCCTCCTCTGCGGCACGGACCGAACGCTCTCGACCGATGAACAGCGGCAAAAGCATATCCGTGAAGATTACTACGTCCCGAACCGGCACCAGTGGCAACGGATTGGGAATATTATCATCGATATCCTCTTCGTCGATGATACTGATCAGGTCATCCTTGTCTGTTTCAGCCATTATTTCTTATACTCCTATAGGTTTTATGGCAAACTATAACTATAACATCTAATTCGCTTTTTACAATATCAATATTGATTTTTTCTGACAACTTGATTATTTAATCCCATTATTTCCTAAACCAACTGGAGATCCATTTTGCCCATTCTTTTTGAAATCTGGCTGTTTATCCTTGGAATTTGTATCGGAAGCTTCCTGAATGTGTGCATTTACAGGATTCCCCTGAAAGTCTCCATCGTCAAACCCAGGTCAAAATGTCCCCGATGCAATACCCCCATTGCATTTTACGACAACATTCCGATTCTGAGCTTCATCCTGCTGCGGGGAAGGTGCCGCCACTGCCGTGCGTCCATTGGAATCCGGTATCCCCTGGTTGAACTCTTGACCGGAATTCTGACGGTTTGCGTTTTTATGTTTTTCGGTATCACCTTAACGGGACTTGTCTATTTTCTCCTTGTCCTGGCGCTCATCACCATCACCTTTATTGACATCGACCACCGGATTATTCCGGACATCATCACCCTTCCGGGCATTCCGATTTTTTTTCTGGCCGCGGTTTTTCTCGCGCATCTTTCCGTCATCAATTCACTGCTCGGGATTCTCGCCGGCGGCGGCAGTCTGTATCTGGTGGCCCTGGGATATCATCTTCTGACAGGTCAGGAGGGTATGGGCGGGGGCGACATCAAACTGCTGGCCATGATCGGTGCGGGGGTGGGATGGCTGGGCGTCCTGTTCACAATTTTTGCCGGCTCCGTCATCGGCTGCGCTGTCGGCATCTTCCTCATGATTAAAAACCGCAAGGGAATGAAACTGGCTGTCCCCTTCGGCCCGTTTCTCTCCCTCGGCGCCGTTCTTTACCTGTTCTATGGACCGCAGTGGATCAACTGGTATTTGAATTTGTTGAGATACTAATGAGCTCATAGCTGATAGGTGATAGCTGATAGCAACTGCGAACTGCAAAGGCGGTTTTTCCCGCAGAGCCGCAAAGGCGCAGAGAACGGCAATTAGGTTAAATAAAGATTTGGAAATATCTCATCTCAAGCCGCAAAGCATGCAAAGAAAACCTGACTGCATATTGAATTAAATTAAAGGCTAAAGGCTTTTTTCTTCAACTTTCAGTTCTCAGCGCCTCTGCGATTCTGCGGGAAATCATGCTTTTAAGATGTTGCTTTTATTTATATTAAGCCTTTCTTCGAAGTCTACGCTTATCTGCGTGCTTCGCGGCTTGGCGTGAGACCATGTTTATGCAGTTGCCGTTTGCTGATCTCTGATCTCTGGCCTCTGTTCTCTGGTCTTTCCCTCTGAGCTATGAGCTATGAGCTGCCTCCCCGCTCCCCATCGCCTATCGCCTATCGCCCATCACCTTTCGCCTAACGCTTTTCCGGCACCCCCATCTTTTTCAGAATCATCGCCATGGGACAGAACTTTGAAAAGCCGAACTGAAACAGGTTGAGGCCCACAAAGGCGGTAAATAAGTACCAATACGGGCTCACCCAAGTCCCGAGGGCAAGACTTGCAAGAATAAAAAACCCTGCAATTACATGAACCCAATCATTTACAGTCATCATATCAGACCTCCTTTATTGAAAATTGAATAATCCTATTCAGCAGAACAAGTCCTGAAGGGTGTCGATCAGTTGAATCACCCGTTCGTCTGCGATTCGATTATAAATATAATTCGCTTCCTTACGTGATGTCACAATCCCCTGGTGCCGCAGCAGTGTCAGATGTTGAGAAATATTTGCAGTTGTGGTTTTGACCTGCGTCTGAAGCTCCCCCACGGAAAGCTCTCCGTTCTGAAGCAGGCAAAGGATTTTCAACCGCAGCGGATGTGAGATTGACTTGAGCATTTTCGATACCGTCCCCACTTTTTCCTCAAACATGACGCCTCCATTGATGTATTTTAGTATTTAATTTATTTCTTAACTACCTCTTTGTCAATGCCTAGCGAGTGGGAAAAGCATAGGTCAGAGATCAGAGGGCAGAGATCAGAGGGCAGAGATCAGAGGTCGGAGGTCAGCAAACGGCAACTGCAAAAACATATTCTCACGCAGGTAAGTGAAGACCATGTTTTTGCTTTTTTATAAAACCGTCAGAATACCATAACTTTAGGCACTTTAGCTCACTTTAGGCACTTTAGGCACTCGCCGTTCTAACTCAAGGCACTCTATGAACTCAAGGCACTCTGTTTTCCTATGAGCTATCCCCGTGCACTCATGTGCAAACCTCCCCCATCACCGTGCACACCACCACACAATTCTCAAGCGATTTTTTCTCGATTTCCGACCGCCGACCTTTCGCTTCAAATAATTTTTCCTTTTAATCCAGCATGTTCCGGGAACAGGACAAATTATAGGGATACAGGTGCACGATAATTGCAATATTTTAAGGGCAAGTGAAGTTGATGGTCAAAGGAGATTTAAATGAAAATTTTTGTTTTAGCAGCCCTTTTATTGATGATTTTTTTCATCGGTGTTGCCGGGGCACAAGAAACACAGAGCTTTCGTTTAAATCCTTATCAGGTGAATCTCTTCTCCCCTGAGGAGACCGGATCGCAATTTCAATTCACCGAGCCTTCCTTCATTTCTTTTAAGACGCAGCTAACATGCTTTAAATTCTTGGAATATCTTACCTTTTCAGAATTTCAATTCGAAAAGACGAAATGCACGCTTCAGCTTGGCTTGACACACCAAAAGCCGGGCATCATCACAAGGCTGAAACTCTTCAACAAGCCGATATATCTAACATTTACGTTCAGTAATTAATAGGTTCATCGCATCGGGAAGGCCTTAAAATTTTGTATTTTGTTTTTATTCTTCGTGCTCTACGTGGTGATAAGTCTTTTGTTGTTAGTCTACACCTGAAGGGGAATCTTTTCCGAAGGGTGCCGGCGCCTGAATCCAATCAGTTTTCTGAGCAGAAACCGCAAAAAACCGATGATCAGCTCAAACA
>JBECKW010000076.1:0-5433 GCA_040235505.1 Desulfobacterales bacterium | reverse complement strand
ATGGGGTGACCTATATCGATGCCGACGGAAAGCAGCAGTCGATCAAGGCCGGCAGCGTGGTCCTGGCCCTGGGGATGAAGCCGAATAGCGACCTGTCCTATGCCTATCGTGACGCCAGTCGTGAACTGCATGTTGCAGGAGATTGCAAAAAGCCCTGGGACGTGCAGACGGCCATTCGAAGCGCCTTTGCCGCCGCATCCGAACTGTAGAGGATTTCGAATTTGGGGGGCTAATTATTTTCACCGCCCGCTTGCTCCACTCACTCGAGACACAGAGAACGCAGAGTTTATCGTTTCCCGCTGAGAGGGCGGGAAACAATAAATTGTGATCCTGCGGATAGAAAAAAATGGAAGTTCCTTTTCTCGAAGAGATCGGTGTTTGTTGTTTTCCGGCCTCTCACCGGAAAACAACAAAAAGAAACCCTCTGCGTTCTCTGCGTCTTGGGCGAAGCCCCGGCGACGGGGCAAGCGGGCGGTGAATAATCAATCCTTATCGGCTCAAGTTAACGACTTTGGATCTTTAATAAAGGAGGGTACGGAAATGTCCAAACAAGACAACAACCTTAAAAGCGGCATGAGTCGCCGCGCCCTGATGAAAATGGCCGGCGCGACGGTGGCAGGCGGTTACCTGACAAAACATCTCTTGGGGGGAAAGGCCGTCGCGGCAGAAACCAGCGAGACGTCCAGGCCTGATGCCGGCCCGAAGGCAGCCGACAAGTACCCGCATCTCCTGTCTCCCATCAAGATCGGCAACCACATTCTGAAAAACCGGATCATCGGCACCCCGAGCTCTCCCCATACAAACGTGAGCCCGGAGGCCTACCCCAATGAGCAGCTGATCTCCTACTATGCCAACAAGGCCCGGGAGGGCGCTTCGCTGATGGTCACATCCCAGCCATTTGGTGTCAATGAGAAGACAGAAGAGGATGTTCTCAAAATCCGGGCGGAGAGCCCAAACCCGATCAATCCGGATCACGGCTCAGACACCGGGCATTTTCCGACATGGAACCTGGCCAATGCCGGCGCCCAGAACCTTCTTTCGCAACTGACCGAAGGCGTCCATTTCTATAACTCCCTGATCATCTGGAAGCATAAGTTGCGGATGCCGGATGGACTCGACGTGAGCCCCGGCCTGACAGGCGATTATACCAGCTTCCAGTTCGATAAACCGGTTCAGGATAGAAAAGAAATTTCCGAAGAACAGATTCAGCAGTACATTGAAAACATTTCGCTCCAGGCGGCACTTGCAAAAGAGAGCGGCTTTGACGGCATGTACATTCACATGGGCTACCGGGGTCCCATTACGGCCCGCTTCCTTTCACCGGTGACCAACAAACGGACGGACAAATACGGCGGCAGCCTGGAGAACCGGGCCCGTTTCTCCCTGGAGCTCATCGATGCCATCAAGAAGCGCTGCGGCGAGGATTATTTCCTCTGGGGCGTTATCAGCGGTGAGGAGAATACCCAGAAGGGCGGCTACAGCCTGGATGAGGGGGCGGAATTCGCGAAGATCTTCGAGGGGCATCTGGACATGATGTCCCTGAAGGGGGATGGTGAAAACTCTCCCACCTATTTCGATACCAATCGAACGCCGTTTCTCTACATGACGGAGCATTACAAGAAGCGGGGCGTGAAGATGCCGCTGCTTTCCGACGGCGGATTCACGAATTTCGAGCTGGCCGAGAAGGCCCTTGCCGAAGGCAAGACGGATATGGTGGGCATGAGCCGAGCCTTTGTCACCACCCCTGAACTGGGGCGCCTGGCGTACGAGGGGAGAGGCGAGGATGTGGTGCCTTGTATTCGCTGCAACGCTTGCCACGGCTGGGGGTATTTCAAATCCTGGACCAGTCTCTGCGCGGTGAATCCCACCTGGGGATGGGACTACAAACTCGATAGAATGTTTCCCCCGGTCCAGCGAAAGAAAAAGGTGGCGGTGGTCGGCGGCGGACCGGCCGGCCTGGAGGCGGCCGTGATCGCCGCCCAGAGGGGACATGATGTCACCCTGTATGAAAGGAGCGGCAGCCTGGGCGGCATTTTCAAGCTCATCGAGAATGTTTCTTTCAAGTGGCCGCAAAAGGATTTCAAAGATTATCTGATCCGTCAGGTGAACAAGGCCGGCGTGCTCGTACGACTCAATACCGAGGCGACACCGGCCATGATCAAAAAAGCGGGCTATGATGCGGTGATCGTGGCCGCCGGCGGCCTGCCCATCGTTCCGGATATTCCCGGCGTAAAGGGCAAAACCGTCGTTCATGTCAAAGACGTCTACGGGAAGGAAGACGCCCTGGACAAGGACGTGGTGATCCTTGGCGGCTGGGAACGGGCCGTCGAAACCGGCCTTCACCTGGAGGAGAAGGGGCACCGGGTCACCCTTCTGGAGGAGACGGAGATTCTGGCCCCGACGGCCCAGCGTGTTCATTGGCTGAGTGTCTTCAACGAAGTTCTCGATCGGCACAAGAATTTCAAGGCGATTTTGAAGGCCCGCTGCAACAAGATCACCGACGATGGCGTGACCTACATCGATGCCGACGGAAAGCAGCAGTCCATCAAAGCCGGCAGCGTGGTGCTGGCGATGGGGATGAAGCCGAACAGCGACCTGGCCTACGGGTATCGTGATGCCAGCCGTGAGCTGCGCGTCGCAGGGGACTGTAAAAAGCCCTGGGATGTGCAGACGGCCATTCGAAGCGCCTTTTCCGCCGCATCCGAACTGTAGAAGATTTCGAATTTGTGGGGCGGTGAATAATCAATCCTTGTCGGCTCAAGTTAACGACTTTGGATCCTTAATAAAGGAGGGTACGGAAATGTCCCAACAAGACAACAACCTTAAAAGCGGCATGAGTCGCCGCGCCCTGATGAAAATGGCCGGCGCGACGGTAGCCGGCGGTTACCTGACAAAACATCTCTTGGGGGGAAAGGCCGTCGCGGCAGAAACCAGCGAGACGTCCAGGCCTGATGCCGGCCCGAAAGCAGCTGACAAGTATCCGCATCTCCTGTCGCCCATTAAAATCGGAAATTATATTCTGAAAAACCGAATGATCGGGACAGCGAGTTCGCCCCACTATGATGTGGGCCCGGAGCCTTACCCCAATGAGCAGCTGATTTCCTATTATGCCGACAAGGCCCGGGAGGGCGCCTCCCTCGTCGTCGTCACCCAGGGCTTTGAGATTCACCCCGAAAATGAGGAAGATACGCTCAAGATCCGGGAACAGGAAAAAAGCGACATCAATCCCAACCACGGTCCATTGGGAGGCCATTTTCCGATATGGGACCTGGCCAATGCCGGCGGTCAGAACCTCCTCTCCCAACTGACGGAAGGCGTCCACCTTCATGGCTCGCTGGTTCTCTGGAAGCATAAGCTGGAACTTCCGGATGGATATGACGTCAGTCCGAGCGAAGAAAATACCGCGGTCAGTTTCCAGTTCGGCAGATCCATTCAGGCAAGGAAAGAAATTCCCGTCGAAAAAATGCAGGAGTTCATTGAGAATATCGCGCTCCAGGCGGCGCTGGCCAAAGAGTGCGGCTTTGACGGCATGTACGTTCACATGGGATACCGGGGCCCCCTGACGGCCCGGTTCCTTTCCAAAGTCACCAACCGGCGGACGGATAAATACGGCGGCAGCCTGGAGAACCGGGCCCGTTTCTGCCTGGAACTGATCGATGCCATCAAGAAACGATGCGGCCAGGATTACTTTCTTTGGGGATGCATCAGCGGGGAAGAAAATACACAAAAGGGCGGCTACAGCCTGGATGAGGGGGCGGAATACGCCAAACTGTTCACCGGGCATCTGGACATGCTCTCGCTGAAAGGAGACGGGGAAAATTCGCCAACCAATTTTCATAAGGGCGTTACGCCCTTCCTCTACATGACGGAGCATTACAAGAAGAGGGGCGTGACGTTGCCGCTTTTGAGCGATGGCGGTTTTACGAATTTCGAACTGGCCGAAGCGGCCATTTCCTCGGGCAAGACGGACATGGTGGGCATGTCCCGGGCCTTTATCACCACTGAAGAGCTGGGCCAGTTGGCCTACGAGGGCAGAAACGAAGATGTGGTGCCCTGCCTTCGGTGCAACGCCTGTCACAGCTGGGGGTATTTCAAGCCGTGGAAGAACCTGTGCGCGGTGAATCCCCTCTGGGGATGGGAATGGAAGTCGAAGAGAATGTTTCCGCCTTCCCCCTACCACAAAAAGGTGGCGGTGATCGGCGGCGGACCCGCCGGTATGGAGGCGGCCATTATCGCCTCCCGGAGAGGGCATGAGGTCACTCTGTATGAAAAGACCGGAAGCCTCGGCGGCATCTTCAGACTGATCGAGAATGTCTCCTTCAAGTGGCCGCAGAAGGACTTTAAGAACTATCTTGTCCGTCAGGTTGAAAAGGCGGGCGTGGACGTGCGGCTCAATACCGAGGCGACACCGGCCCTGATCAAAAAAGGCGGCTACGATGCGGTGCTCGTGGCGATCGGCGGCGTGGCCGATGTTCCGGATATTCCCGGGATAAAGGGCCGAAATGTTGTTTTTATCACCGGCGTCTACGGGAATGAAGACGCCCTGGCCAAGGACGTGGTGATCCTCGGCGGGGGAGAGAGGGCCTGTGACACGGCCATGCACCTGGATGAGAAGGGGCACCGGGTCACCGTCCTGGAGGCCTCGAAGACCCTGGCCCCCACCGCCCAGCGGGTCCATTTCGATTCGGTGTTTAAAGAAGCCTGGGAGAATCACAAGAACTGCAAGGCGATTCTGGAGGCACGCTGTACCGGGATCACCCCCGATGGGGTGACCTACATCGATGCCGACGGAAAGCAGCAATCCATAAAAGCCGGTAGTGTGATTCTGGCCCTGGGAATGAAACCGAACTCGGACCTGGCCTATGAGTATCATGTCGCCGCCAGAGAACTGTATCCGGTGGGGGATTGCAAAAAGCCCTGGGATGTGCAGACGGCCATTCACAGCGCCTTTGCCGCCGCTTCATCGCTGTAAATTTTTCAGTTGAACGAATGGCTTCGGCCCCTTGACGACGGATTCAAGGGGCCGAAGCCAAATAGAAATAAGATTCCTCGTTTTGCCTGCAACCACAGGTGCCGTCAAAAAAATATGGCGACAAACCGTTTTGAAACCGGCTCGTTAAACTTCATATATACACAGTGCCGACGGAGAAACTGCCGGAAATACTTTGCCGGTAAAGGTCAAAAGACCATCTTCTCCGACTTCAAACGTCGTCACATCGCCGCTGAGATTGTTTCCACACAACAGGAAACGCCCATCCGGTGACAGGCACATGCCGCGGGGCATCTTTCCGGCGCAGTCAATATTCTGCTTGAGGGTCAGCGTACCGTCCCCGGCAACCGAAAGCGCAACGATAAGATTGTCGCCGCCCTCGAGGGTGCAGTAAAGCGTTTTTCCGTTCGGGTGCATCAGGATATCCTGTGCGCCCATGGGCC
>JBECKW010000063.1:0-7316 GCA_040235505.1 Desulfobacterales bacterium | reverse complement strand
GTCCTTACCTGCTCTACAGTCTGATCGCCGGCTTTTTCGTGCTGGGGGTTTACGGCCTGATTGTGATGCCCAAGAACCTGTTTCCGGACAGCGATCGGCCGACAATTGTCGTGATGAGTCAGGTGTCCGGTGCCACCCCCAATGTGGTGGCCGCGACGGTTTCCAAACCCATTGAAGAGGAAATCTCCACTCTATCGCAGATCCGTCAGGTCAGTTCCGTCAATATCGCCGGCATGTCCATCGTCACGGCCGAGTTTGAGTACACCAAGGGACTGGAACCGGCAGCCGTTGACGTCAACAATGCCATCAACAAGGTGCGCGGCAAACTGCCCCAGGATGTCAACCCGTCCATTTATACTGCCGGCGCCCATGTTCTGCCGGTGGATGTGTTCGCGCTGTCACCGGCCGGCGGGGGCCTGACCCTGGACGACGTGCGCAAGATCGCGGAAAGCGACATCAAACCTGCCCTGCTTCGCAACACGCAAGTGGGCAATGTGGAGATCTTCGGCGGATACCAAAGCGCCATCAGTATCAATGTGGACCCGTTCAAGGCAAAAGCCGCAGGATTAAGCCTGGATAAGATCACAACGACAGTGCGCGCCCTGGACCGCGACGCTCCCATCGGTTTCAGCAAAAATTCCGATTCCTTTTACACCATTACCGTCTACGGCGAAAAAACCGGCGTTGAGGATCTGCGCATGCTGCCGGTGGCGACCAACGTGCGACTGGGTGATATCGCCGTCGTCAAGTGGGAGCATCAGAAACGTTTTTCCGGCTACGACGGCAACGGCAAGGCCGCCATCGCTTTGGCGATCCAGCGCGCGCCGGGCGGATCGGTGCTCTCCACCAGCAAGGCCGGCCGCGGGGTCATCGCAAAACTGAAACCGCGCTACCCCAACATCCGTTTCCAGCTGGCCGACACCCAACGCAATCTTATCCAGACCGCCAACACCAACATGCTCGACGCCCTGCGAGACGCCATCATTTTCACCCTGCTGGTCATCCTTTTGTTTTTGGGCAACTTGCGGGCCGTGGCCGCGGCCCTGGCCTCCATCCCCATGGTGTTCTTTGCCACCATCGCCATCATCTGGATGACCGGCGGCGAACTGAATATCGTCATCTACACGGCCATCATCCTGGCGCTGGGAATGCTGGTCGATGACGCGGTCGTTGTTCTGGAAAACATCGAGCGCCATCTGGTGGAGTTGAAGCAGGACTTGAATACGGCCATCATCACCGGCACCAAGGAGGTGATCGCACCCGTTTTCGCCGGCACCGTGGCCACGGTGGCCATCATGTTCCCGTTCCTGTTCGCGGGTGATTTTCCTCAGCAAATCTTTCGGCCCCTGATCTCGACGCTGATCATCGCTCTGGTGGTCTCCTATTTCCTGTCCATCACCTTCATCCCGGCCATCTCCTTTTTTCTTTACCGCAAGGGGGTTTCCAAGACTCGCTTCGAGCAATGGCTCGAATGGCTCTACGAAAAAAGCTTCGGGCGCCTGGTCGGCCCCTACCTGGCTATTCTTCGGTTTTCCGCACGGGGGCGCTCCGGCCTGCGGCGGGTTCTGATGACCGTCGGCGTGGTCGCGCTGTTGGCCTTCAGCGTTAAAAGCATCATGCCGGTGATCGGCCGGGACCTGATGCCTCCCATGGATACCGGCATCATCAAGGCCCACGTCAAATTTTCCGCCAACGAGACGGTGGATGCGGCTGAAAAACGACTCAAACCCTTTATAAAGTGGCTTCACGGGCAGCCGGAAGTGGTAATGAGTTCCGTAAGCTACGGTTCCGAACCCGGCGTGCTTTCCCTGGGGTCGGGCTCATTGCCTGCCGAAGCCATGATGACCATCAACTGTGTTGATCGCTTCCACCGCGAGAAAAGCATCTGGCAGATCGAGGATGAAATCCGCTCCCGCCTGTCCGGTTTGAGAAACGTAAAAGCCGCCGATGTTTATGACTTCGGCGCGACACCATTGTCCAGTATCAAAGCCCCTGTCGACGTCAGGCTGCTTGCCGAAGACTACCATGTCCTGCCGCAGGCCGCGGAGAAGGCTGCGGCAGCCCTTGGCGCGGTCAAAGGGCTGACATCCGTCAACACCAGTTGGGATAACGATTTTACGGAAGCCCGGCTGGATATCGACACCAACCGCGCCCTGGCCTATGGCATGACCCCGGTGCAAATCGCCGCTCAGCTCCCCCTGTCCGGGCTGTCGGTTGCGGTGAGCGCCAACCTGGTTTCCATGCAGAACCAGTTTGTGCGCCTCTATTTCAACCGCCCCTTTGACGGCAGCCCGGACCAGCTGCGCCTGATTCCCATCCAGACGCCAAAGGGCCCCGTGCCGCTATCGGCCCTGGCGACCATCGACTATGGCCTGACCGCCAACAAGATCGAGCGCAACCAGATGCTCTACTCCCTGGATGTGTCCGGATACCGCAACCGGCGCGCCATATCCACCTTGACTGCGGATGTTCAGGCCGCGCTGGGCAAAGCGGGGATCAAGGGAGTTGAGATCAGCCAGGAGGGCGACATCAAACAGATGAAGGACTCCTTCGGGCGGATGATCAAGTCCATCGGCATCGGCATCGTTCTGCTTCTCCTGGCCCTGGTGGCAATCTATCAATCGGTGCGCATGGCCGTCGTCATGGTCCTGGTGCTGCCGCTGGCCATGATCGGAGCCTCCTGGGGCATGCTGATTTTCAACAAACCAAGCTGCATGCCCAGCCTGGTGGGTATTTTGCTTTTGTTCGGCATCATCATCAAGAATTCGATTCTGCTCATCGATTTTTATCAGGAGTTCAGAAAGAAAGACGAAACGCCCTTTGAAGCGGCCCTGGAAAGCGTGCGGGTACGATTCCGGCCGGTCTTCATGACCGCATTCGGCACCATCGCAGGCATGATCCCGATTGCTTTCGAATGGGCTGTCGGTCTGGAGCGTCTGTCTCCCCTGGCTGATGTGGCCGTGGGCGGACTCCTTGTGGGGACGGTGCTGACCTTGATTTACATCCCCATGTTTGCGTACAGCGTGGAGCGCAAGGGCACCTCCAGATGATATAGACCATTGAGTTACGGCACGTGGTTTCAATTCCATGAGCAAAAGTAGGTGAAGCGGGTGAAATGGAAGAGAACAGACACTGTTTCGACCCTGCATTATTCAGCTTTTTTATCGAAAATATCAAGACCCTCACCTTGGGTTCGCATGAACGTTACGTGGATGTATTGCATGAAGACGTAAAAGGGCCACGCATGGATAAAAACGTAGTTATCGGAAAAAAAGGAGAATTTTATGAAAGATCTAAATGAACTTTTCGAGGTAGGAATGAAATTTCACGGCCATAAGTGTCCCGCCATGCCCATGGGGCTGCGGGCTGGACGGGCCGCCATGAAAGTCCTTAAGGTTGAGCGGGCGCAGGACAAAGAACTGTTCGTAATCTCGGAGACCGGAAAGGGGCATGCCGCAGGCTGCTTTCTGGACGGTATCATGACCGCCACGGGGTGCACTTACGGCAAATCCAATATCGAAAAACGATATTACAACAAAATGGCATTCACCCTGATCGACCAGCAGACCGGCCGTGCGGTGCGCGTCTCACTCAAGCCCGATTTCTTCGAGAAGGCTTTGTCCTCGCCCTTTGTGCAACAGCGCAAAGAAGGGGTGCCGCCCCAGGATATCGCCCCTGAAATTACCGATCCGTTTGTAGAGCGAATACTTTCAATTGACGAGAGTATTTTTCTGGACATCGGCGATGTGTATCAGATCGCGGTCAACAAGGGCAAAAGCATTTTTTCTGCCAAGCGTTGCGCCGTATGCGGTGAACTGACTTTTGTCAACAAACTGCACATCACAGACGACAATCAGTTGGTCTGCATTCCCTGCTCCGGCTATACCGATTGAGATTACCCGGACGGGGCTGGAAATCATCGGGCGCCAGCCCCGCCCGGCTACCCGGTGCCGATGCATCCGGCTGCTGAAACGCCCGTTTGGAGATGACGATGCCGATCCATATGTTGGTGATACTGTTCTTCGTTTTTCTGGTCGTGTCTGCTGTTTTTTCGATGTTCGGCCAGGGCGGTGGCGCTTTTTATGTTCCCATGCTGCTGGCGCTTTCCGTTCCCATGTATGTGGCGGCCACAACAAGCCAGATACTGATCATGGTCGTGTCCTTTTCCTCCATGCTGGTTTTCGCCAAAGCCAGGACCATAGATTGGAAGCTGGTGCTGCTGATCGAGCCGCCCACCAATATCGGCGCATTTCTGGGAGGATATCTCTCGCCATATTTCCCGACCAGTATATCCAAGCTGTTCTTTGCCGGCGTGCTCCTGATCGGGGCATACTATATGTATCGGCCTCCCAAAGCCACGGTGGCAGTGCCATCCGGTGTACATCACTGGTGGCAGTGGCAGTCCACTACGGTGGCGGTGCCCTATACGCTGAATGTCCTGGTACTTATACCGATCATGCTTCTGGCCGGATTTGTCGCCGGGATGTTGGGCGTCGGCGGCGGTCTGCTCAAGGTGCCCGCCGTTGTGGTGCTCGGCGGCGTTCCCATGAGCATTGCGGTCGGAAGCTCGTCCCTGATGATCGGCGTAACCGCATTGACCGGCTTCGTCGGCCACCTGCTGCGGGGGCATTTCGACCTTAGGCTGACGGTGGTGCTGGCGGCCGGGGTGCTGATTGGCTCGCAGATAGGTCCACGCATCGCCGTCAAAACCGACCATCGCCGGCTTAAAAAATATTTCGCCGGACTGCTGGTGATTATTGCCATCTGGTTGGGGTATGGGGTTTTTCGTGGAGTCTTGCGGTAAAAATGCAAAAGAGAGAGGAGAGTAGCTTCCATCGGCACGGCTTTTCCCTGCCACGTTGTGGCGCCCGACCAACCGGTCAGTCGCACCGTAAAGATTGCCGACCCCAGGACGATAGAAAGGATTTCAGGCGTTGCCGGAAAATGCTATCTCACGTCCCTATCTGAATTCTCTCCTGGTCATTACGTTGACGATCGGCCTGCTGCTGGGGTTGGCCGAGACTGTGCGCGCGGGAGACAGAAGCACTTCCTTGTCTTACCTGCCGTCAATAAGTTCATACCTGCAGGTCCGTTACACCGATCCTGATCCCGGAGACGATCGACTCTCTCTCCGTCGGTTCAAGGCCATGCTTGATGGCGGTCCCAAGGACAGACTCCATTACCATTTACAGTTCATCTACAAGGCCAACAACAACAGCGCTACGGACAACCGAATTTTCATGCAAGATGCCTACATAACCTATCCAATCGGCCTTTCTCTTAAGGTTAAGGTGGGCCAATTCATTCCACCGTTTGGTCTGGAGCGGTTTCAACCCGATCGAACCCTGGATTTTGTGGACCGCACCGATGTCACCACCCGGCTGGCGGTGAATGGGAACCTGGGGGACAGCTTTGCACGAGATCGCGGCATCCAATGCGATTGGAATGATCATATGGGGGTGCAGCTCTCAGCCGGCGTCTTTCAAGGCGCGGGAGCAAACAACCCCGGTCGCGGCAACGGTCCTCTGGGCGTGGCGCGCTTGAGTTACATCCACGAAGGATCGGGGCAAGTTCGGAAGTGGTCGTGGCGGGCCGGATTGGCGGGGTCCGCCCGTTGTGATGCCGACCAGAATTTTTCGGGCCAGCTGCCCGGATTGAGCAAGAGTTTAACGAGCCGTTTCGAGGGGCGGGATATGCGGTTGAATGCATTTGCGCAGGTCGGCTGGGGACCGTTGCGCGCTCAAGGTGAGTATTTTCGAGTCTGGTTCGAGCCCACCTCGGGAAGCGAAATCGCAGCTACCGGCACCTATGGACAAGTGGTTTATCTGCCCATCGAAAGGGTGACTGTGGGGTTGCGATACGAGGGGTTCACCCCTGATGTGCATGAACGGACCGCGCCCTCCCTCAGCCAATGGACGACTGCTGTAACCTGCGACTTGCCGTGGCCTTCGCTGCGGTTTTCCACCGACTACAGTTGGAGGACCGACGGAGGAACGGCGCCATCCTCCGTGTGGCGCGTTCAGGTTCAGTACTTTATTTTTCCGTAGGAAACAGAACACCAGAAAAAAATAGTTGCACCTATACCATATCGCCCCAATTTGAACGCGTGGCATACAGACTTTTACTTGACAGGATGACGGCAGGTCTATATATTCATCAAAGGCGATATGGAGATACCATGCGGGAATTTATTAAAATTATGAAGGCATTGTCTGACCCGAACCGGGTCAAAATGATCAAGCTGCTTCAGCGGCGGGTCCTTTGCGTATGCGAAATAAAGGAAGCTCTGGGGCTGGCCCAGTCCACCGCCAGCAAGCACCTGAAAATTCTTGAAGAGGCCGGATTGATAACATTTTCAAAAGAAGGGCTCTGGGTAAACTACCGCCTGGCGGACGGTGCAACAAGCCCTTATGTGGCCAATATACTGGGAAACCTTCGGCATTGGCTGGAAAATGATCCGGAGGTTGCCATGCTGGCTCAGCGGCTTCCCGACATTCGGCGGGATATTATCTGCGGCGGATAATTTTTTTTGCTTCTATATATCGTTATATGACGAATTTGGAATAAAACATCTGACGTATTATTTCCTCGGAAGGAACTGCAGCGGCGAAATTGGACTATAAATAGATGAATGCGATGAATCAACTTGAAATGGAATGGCGACATCTGGACAAGGAGGGCAACACCTGCGAGCGTTGTTCCAACACGGGAGAAACTGTTCGCGATGCCTATGAAGCACTGCGGAAAGAACTGGCGCCCAAAGGTTGGGGGGTGACCCTGAAAGAGACGCTGCTGACAGAAAATGAAATACCCGAATCGAACATGATTCTTCTAAACGGCACCCCCATTGAACAGCTCCTGCCTGATGCTGAACGATCCGAGAACTGTTGTGCTTCCTGCGGCGAACTGCTCGGCGCTCCCACCCGGTGCCGGACCATCGAGCGGCATGGCAGAACCTACGAAACCATCCCCGTTTCCCTGATACTGGAAGCGGCAAATACGTATATTCGAACAAAAACGGAATAAAGGAGATCCCCATGGAAATCAAAGTGCTCGGCCCCGGCTGTGCAAAATGCAACCAGACGGAAAAAATAGTCATGGACGCACTGGCGGAAGCCGGTGTGGCCGCCGATGTGGAGAAAGTGAGCGATATGATGAAAATCGCCGGCTACGGCGTGTTCGGCACGCCTGCGGTGGTGGTGGACGGTGAGGTGAAGTGCGTCGGCAAAGTCCCCAGCAGGCAGGAGGTGAAATCCTGGATTGCGAAATAGCAAGAACGATGTCCCGAAATCTCAAGATTCTTTTCCTCTGCACGG
>JBECKW010000055.1:0-8898 GCA_040235505.1 Desulfobacterales bacterium | reverse complement strand
CCGGCGACGGTGGGAGCATGTCACGTTCGCGCGCAGTGATCGATATTGTTGGTACCGATCACCGCGCGAAACAGTTTCTGCATCTGGTATGAGTCTTCATTGATGCTCCGGGCACAACTGACGCCTGCAAGAGCATCCGGGCCGCTTTCCAAAATTATCTCTTTGAATTTGCGCGCCACCAGGTCCAGAGCCTCGTCCCAGGACGCCGCCCGAAAGTCGTCCCCCTCCCGTATCAAGGGCGTTTTTAAACGGTCTTGGTGGTAAATGAAATCGTACCCAAATCGTCCTTTGACGCAAAGGCGTCCCCGATTAGGCTGGCCTTCCTCCACCCCCGTGACCTTGACGATTTTGCCGTCCTTTACATGAAGCCACTGCTGGCACCCCACTCCGCAGTAAGGGCAGGTGGTCCTGATTTTTTCTGTTTCCTCCCAGGGCCGCCATTTATATCGTGCCTTCTTTTCGACCAGCGCACCTACAGGACAGGCCTGAATACACTCGCCGCAGAAAACGCAGTCGGAATCTTTGAGGGGGCGGTCTCCGGCGGCTACGATTTTGGCTGACTTCCCCCGGTACCCGAAGGAAATTGCCCGGTTAACCTGGACCTCGTTACAGGCTTGAACACATCGGCCGCATAAAATACACCGTGAAAAATCGCGAACGATGAGTGGATTGATAAGTTCCATTGGCGGATACTTGCGCTCGGGGCCCGCCGGAAATGTCCCTTTCACCTGATACTTGAAGGCAAGGTCCTGAAGACGGCAATCCCCCCACGCCGGGCAGAGTTCATCGCCCCCGTCGTTCTCAATGGCTGTCATCTGCATTTCTGTCCAACCTTCGATGCCGCCACCGTATGCTGCACAGTTGTGATTGCCGGAACTCAGCATGAGATCCAGAATCACCCGCCGTGCTTCCACGACCCGAGGTGATTCTGTCTGGACCACCATACCGCTGGAAACCGGGGTTGCGCAGGAGGGCAACAGGGTCCTTGCCCCCTCTACCTCCACAATGCAAATTCGGCATGCACCCGTAGGAGTGGTTCCCTTCAAATGACAAAGGGTTGGAATACGAACACCATTTTCTTCCGCAGCCTCCAGAATTGTCTGACCAGGTTTGAAATCAACCTTGGTTCCATTTAGCATGAACGTGTTTTGTGTCATTGTTGCAGGCTCCAAAGTTATGACTGTGAATGAACCTTCCTTTTCTGACTGAAAAACTATGACGACGATGGGCAAAAGGAATCGCATAAACCAAATGCCACCCGCATATCATCACTATATGCGTTATGTCAATAATGTCATAACGCTTGATTTTTCATTAAAGCCACACAGATTTTGCTGAACTATGTTCATTGACATTTATATGAATTTATTGTTTGCTTATGAATACTTACATCCCTGCCATGCCCGCAAAAAACAGTATTGATGCGGATGTCGGCCTTTGGAAGGGTATTATGCGGTTTTCAAAAAAATTACCCATAGGATAATGTGATGCCTCAAGAAAAACCCCGATTCAAGGTTCGAACCAAGCTGTGGATTCATGATGAAAAAGGAAATGTTGTGTTTGGTATGGGGCGAACCAAAATGCTGGAAGCTATCGACCAATGTGGATCCATAAGCGCCGCGGCTAAGGAACTTAAAATGAGCTATCGGGCGATCTGGGCAAGGATCAAGGCAACGGAAGAACGTTTGGGCGGTAAACAGTTGCTGTTTCGTAGCAAAGGCGGAGTTTCCGGCGGCGGTGCCACCCTTACGCCTTTTGCCAAAGATTTAGTCAAGCAATACAGGGCGCTGCGAAAAGGCGTTCACAGCCAGTCTGACAAGCTATATCAAAAGCTCTGCGATCCATTGCTCGGTAAAAAAGAAGACTCAACGTAACCCCAATGAATGGCTTAAATAGTTCACTTCTATTACCCTCAATACCCTCATTATTCGAAATCCATTGTCAGTATTTGTTATTATTTTCTTTTTATTTTTATTTTCCGCGGGTTTGTTGAAAATCCCTCCGATTTTTCACTCTTACTTACAAAAAGCAGTTGACATCAAACGGGGTGTTTCTTAATAATTTCGATGTATCAACTTTGGCATAGCGAAGCGGCGGTTTTTTATTTTTTCTCAGGTAATCCATTTCACACACTCTCTCATACTTAAGGAATGCCAACATGAAAAAAGTGACCCTGAAAATTAACGGTAGACAGAAACAGTTTGTGATCGGACCTGACAAGGTCCTGCTTGACTTGTTACGCGAAGACCTTCATCTCACCGGGGCGAAGCAGTCCTGTGATCGCAAGGGCCAATGTGGTGCCTGTATGGTCCTCGTGAACGGCAAGGCCGTTCGTTCCTGTCTGGCAAAAGTCGACAAACTTGATGGTGCCGAAGTGATTTCCGTGGAGGGTCTGGGGACCCCGGACAATCCCCATCTGATTCAGGAGGCCTTTGTGCTTTCCGGCGCAATCCAATGCGGCTACTGTACGCCGGGTATGATCATGGCCGCCAAGGCATTGCTGGATCAAAATCCAAATCCCAGCGTTGAAGAGATAAAAAAGGCACTGGCCCACAACCTGTGCCGATGTACCGGCTACGTCAAAATTATCGATGCGGTCAAACTGGCCGGCAAGTTCCTGCGTGGCGAAACCACACCGGATGAAGTTCGGCCCGATCCGGCGGGTAAAATGATGGGTGTGTCCCATCCCCGGCCGTCCGCACTGGCCAAAGCCTGCGGTACCGCGGAATTTTCGGCGGACATCAAACTGCACAGGCCTCTGGAAGTCGCCGTGGTTCGCAGCACCGAATTTCACGCCATGCTTACATCCGTCGACATCTCCAAAGCCGAACAGATGCCTGGTGTGGCCGGCGTCATGACGGCCAAAGATATCAAGGGGACCAACCGAATCAAGTTCATCTTCGATGATCAGCCGGTTCTGGTTACGGATCGGGTCCGAAGTCTGGGAGAACCCATCGCCATCGTGGCGGCGGAAACCAAGGCCCAGGCCCAGGCTGCCGCGGAAGCCGTCGAGATAGTCTACGATCCCCTGCCGGTGATGATGACCCCGCAAGAAGCCATGGCGGGGGGCGCTGTTCAGATTTACGACGAATACCCCAACCTTTGTTGGCAGCAGCCCCAGATCAAGGGGGATGCGGAAAAGGCATTGGCGGAAGCCGCCGCCGTTGTGGAGGCCGAGTTCAACACCCAGATGAACCATCAGTCCCCACTCGAGCCCGAAGCATGTGTTGCCTATGTCGAAGGGGAAGGGGAGGATATGCTGCTGGTGGTTATCGGCCGAAGCATCATGATCCATATGCATCTCGCCATGCTGCAAGGGGCACTTGGCTGGGAAAACATTCGCTACGAAGAGGCATACAGCGGCGGGCAATTCGGCATCAAGGCGGCCATTACCTCCGAGGCCATCACCGGTGCAGCTGCCCTGCACTTCAAACGCGCCGTCCGCTATATTCCCAGCCTTCACGAGTCCATGCTGCTCACCACCAAACGCCATCCCATTTCCATGAAGCTCAAACTGGCAGCTGACAAGAACGGCAAACTGACGGCCTATCTCAACGACTTTGTCATCAACAACGGCGTCTACCAGATTTTGGGCATTGTCATCGGCATGAGGGCGCTTTACATGCTTTCCGGCGCCTACAACATTCCCAACGTGAAAGCATTGGCCAGTCTTGTATACACTAACAACTCGGCTGGCGGCGCAGCCCGGGGCGCCGGACCGCCCCAGGTCACCTTTGCCCTGGAGTCGGCTATGGACATGCTGGCAGAAAAGCTGGGCATGGATCCCCTTGAATTCCGGAAGAAAAACGTGCTGGAGCCGGGGCAGAGCGTATCCACCGGCATGGTGATCGAAGAGTGGCCGATGTTGCCGCTCTTTGACGATATAAAACCCCACTATGAACGGGCCAAAAAGGATGCGGCCGCCGTCACCGGCGGTCCCATACGTCGCGGCGTCGGGATTGCATGTCACTCCTTCGGTATTGCGGAACCCGGTGATGCCGGCACCGTGGCTGTTGAGCTGGACCCGGATGACGGGGTCACGATTTATGGAGCGGTCGCCGATCCGGGTGAGGGCAACGATTCCATGCTCACTCAGATCGCCGCCAACATGATGGGCTTACCGCTTTCAAAGGTAAGACTGGCAACACGCTCCACGGAAAACACCACCGGCACCGGTCCAGCAGCCGGCAGTCGAATCACCTACATGTGCGGCGGTGCACTGGTCAAGGCTCTGGAGCAGCTAAAGACAGCCATGGACGAAGCCGGGGTGTCGGACTATGACGGCCTTCAAAAGGCGGGGAAACCTACCCGCTATATCGGGAAAAAGAATATCCCCGAAGGTCCCCTGGATCCGAAGACCGGGCAGGGAGATACGTTCAATTCCCAGGTTCACAACATTCAGATGGCCGAGGTTGAGGTTAACACCGAGACCGGCGAGGCACGGGTCATCAAGATGACTACTGTCGTGGATTCAGGGCCGGTGATTCATCCCCAGAATTTCGAGGGACAACTGGAAGGCGGTATGGACCAGGGCGTGGGGTATGCACTTCGGGAGGAATTTATCCTTGGGAAGACCAAGGATTGGGTCACTTTTAAGTTTCCGACCATGAAAACCGCCTTTGACGTGGAGATTCTTCCCTTCAGGGAAACCCCGAGAAAGAACGGCACCCTCGGGTCAACGGGCATCGGCGAGATGACCATGACCTCCACGGCGCCGGCAGTGCTCAACGCCATCAAGAATGCCATTGGCGTGAGGATCTACGATCTGCCGGCTACACCGGACAAGATTAAGGCGGCGCTGGCCCAAGGCAAATAGGGTTATGGCGCCATCCGATCCATCCAAACCGCTTTCGGGCCATCCCAACCGGGTCATTCGCGAGATTGCCGGGAAAACCATTGTCTGCGACGGAGAAGGTTTCCTGCGCAATCCCGATGATTGGTCCGAGGAGGTGGCCGAAAGCCTTGCTTCAGAAATCGGGCTCTCGAAGATGGACGAGCGCCACTGGCAAGTGATCGACTTCATGCGGCAGTACTACGCGTACCACGGTCGTGCCCCCATGAACCGCGACCTGAAGACGGGCATCAGCATGTCGCTGCTGGCCCTCGAGGCGCTGTTTCCAGGCGGCATTCGATTGGGAGCACGGCGGGTGGCCGGTCTGCCGAATCCCAAGTCGTGTGCAGGGTAGTATCCGGGAGGGCTGGTTGTTATACGGCCAAGCGGCTGGGCAGCTGAACAGTGAAAGAAAAAAGAATTTCGCCACGAAAAGAACAAAGATTGTCTGGAGAGAAATGAAAGATAGACTTATCTATCTCGACAACGCCGCGACGAGCTATCCCAAACCCAGGGCTATGCTGGATAACATGGTGGAGAGCTACGCTCGGTTAGGGGTGTCCCCTGGACGGGGGGGGTATGATCTTGCCACCGAAGCGGAGGAACTTGTCCGGGCTGTGCGGGAAAAGGTGGCAACTTTTTTCGGGGCTCCCGACCCGAATCGCGTCGTTTTTACTTCCAACGCCACCGACGCCCTGAACCTCAGTATTCAGGGAATAGTAAAACCGGGGGATCACGTGGTCTCCACGCAGCTGGAGCACAACTCGGTTCTTCGTCCCCTGCACCACCTGAATGAGGCAGGCATCATTGAATATGATCTGGTCCCCTTCGATGGGAGAGGGCTGGTCAATCCTGAAGACATCGCACGGGCTATTCGGACCGATACACGCCTGGTTGTCATCTGCCACGCGTCCAATGTGCTGGGGACTATCCAGCCAATGGAAGAAATCGGACGCGTGTGTGCGGAAAGGGGCATTCCCCTTCTTGTCGACACGGCCCAGAGTGCGGGTCTGGTCCCCATCGATATGACCGCATGGCATGCAGGGGCTATCGCTTTTACTGGACACAAGGCCCTCCTTGGGCCATCGGGAATCGGCGGACTTGTAGTCCATCCGGACATTGAAATTCGGTCCACCCGATTCGGAGGCACCGGCATCGATTCCAAAAGCCCCATCCATACCCAGACCTATCCCCATCGTCTGGAGGCCGGGACTTTGAATCTGATGGGAATTATCGGCCTTTCAGCAGGCCTCGACATTATTAAAGCGGAGGGCATCGACACTATCCGCAAACGCGAGGTTACGCTTCTAAAAAAATTCTGCGGGTCGCTGAAGGAAATGCAGGGAATCCGCCTGATGGGCGATCCCGACGGAACCGAACGCGTGGGACTTGTTACTATCACGGTGGCGGACATGGATCCACATGACGTGGCCGCCATTCTGGATGCCGATTTCAACATCGCTGTACGTGCAGGTTTGCACTGCGCCCCAATCGTTCACGAGGTGATGGGCACCTATCCCTCCGGCGGTGTGCGGTTCAGCCTGGGGTTTTTCAATAACACAGTCGATATCGAAACCGCCGTGGAAGCCATGGCGGTGATCAACCACAGCCGATCCACTTGATGGAAGAGGCCGACTTTAGAACGCATGCCGATTTTATCGGTCAATCCAAAGGAGCGAATGATGAAAGAAGAAATACTTGAGGCATTGAACGATGTCAGTAGCTTCAACAACGAGGAAAAAACCCAGGCAATCATGCGCTGCGTCGACATTATCGAACATCTATACGAAACTGCGTCCCGATACGCGGTGTTATTTATCGAGACTCAATCGAGTGAAAAGGCCAAAGAACTATCCGATCATCCCGAAGAACTGGCCATTAAGGTCATGGAGGCCGCCATGCGGAAGGTTGCCTGCGGCGGACGCCCCCCCGGAGAATCATTGCATTAAACGGATCAGCATGATCCTCCCCGAAAATAGGAAGTCACCGTCCTATCTCTTGGAAGAAAGTGGAATAGGGGTCAAGAATTTGTGGATGCTCATTTATGAGGGGTGGAATACAAGAATGGTTTGAATATCCCACGAATCAGGGGGGTGTCAAAACGTGACACATCTTGCCAGTCCTACAAGCGGAGCATTCTATTTAAAAATACAATATGTTGTGGCCAGCCCACCGGCCGCTTTGTTTGTGATATCCAATAGATACTTGGTGCGCTCAGACGTTCATGGCGGTCGGGATACAGTGAGAACTTCTGTCATATCAGCTACTTAATATCTGAGATTTCCGTTTTCAATTCGCCTAAACGCAGTGAGAGGAAGGCCACCTTTTCATTCATATATAGTGGGGCCTTCAGCCTCTTAAAGGCAGACAGCTTTGGAATGCCAAGAGACGCCCTTTGTTTACCATCAAAGTTCAGCTTCTCTCTGAACAGCCTGTGCCACTAAGTTAAGAACGTCCTCCATCGCACTCACGTCACCATCGAACTCGACGTAAGCGCTCTTTCCCACTCCGTTGCCTTCATATCCTTCTTTCGAAAATATCATCAGAAACCTGAGGCCTTGGTCCTTGCCGGTGGAGAAGATTACGAGCTTCTCTTCGCATGCCCGCCGGAGATATTCTCCGAAATAGGGTCCCGACTTCCTGAAAGCGTCCAAGTCGCCCGTTGCCTGCCCTTTCGGATCCGCCGTGTCATCGTCCCCGGCATCGAACTATCTTCATACCGGCATAGGGTGGGAAACTCATAACTTACCGTAACTTTTTGGAATATTCCTGAACCGTTGATTATGGAGAGGGGTATCAGCCACGCCCCCTTTTTTATAAGCAATTCCCTGTCGTAAAATACAGTATAGACCGTATTGACAATCAAAATCTTTATTCAGATTATTTGTTCTATACTGGCCTAATCGCTCTACCATCTAACATACTGGATTGTACCTTCATTCCAGGAAGCACATCTCGTGTGAACTGAATCAGGAAATCTGTCATCAAAGAACCTCAGCGTTTTTATCCTGCATTCGAGCACACTCTGTTAACCATTATGACAATCCGTTCCTGTGAGTGCCGACCAGTCTCTTTTTCAGACTTTTATTAATCGTTAAAATACAGTCCGGAGCATCGTTTTGGTTGGCGAGGTGACCTTATGCCATTGACCGTGAGATCATTTCGGACCATTGAGATATTCTGCTGGGCAGCGGGTGCAGCGCTGTTTGTCTTTTTCCTGAGCAAACTGACGCTGAGCGAAGCCCGGAGGGTCTCCGACGTGGCTGCTTTCGAAACCGCCTACCCTGATGAGATTCCGGATCAGAGCCTCTGGCCAGCGTCACGTATCGAGGACTATGAAGCCAGCAAGGCGAAGGTGGCAACCCGGGTGGTTGCCGTATTGTCAATACCGGAAATAGGGCTGAAGGTGCCGGTATACAGAAATTTCAGCGATCTGAACCTGGACATGGGCGTCGCTCTGATCGAAGGCACGGCTGCCCCGGAGGATGTTGGGAATATTGGTATTGCCGGTCATCGATACGGTTATTTTCATGTACTCAAAGATGTACAAATCGGGCATCGTATTATACTCCGGACAACCAGGGGAGTGCGCTGCTACAGGGTGATCCAGACCCGCATAGTAGATCCCGACGATGTAGAAGTTCTCGCTCCGACGAAAGAAAATCTGGTAACCCTTGTGACCTGCCACCCCTTTCATTATATCGGCCCTGCTCCGAGACGATTTATCGTCAAGGCGCAGATTGAGAAGGATGAATTTTAGGCGTCAAGGAGGTGCATCATGTCATTAAGAAAGACGATGATTTTAGTTGCGGCAATGATGTTTTTATTGCCGGCATCGAAGGCAATAGCACTGGAGAGTATCACCTGCTCGGATATCGAGTGGTCTTCCGCTGTGACTGATAGGATTCCGGATATTAAAGATGCCTGTTACGATGTTGTGGAGAGAAATGGAAAAGTGATGGCCAAGATCAAAGTAAAGATAATGAATATGGATTCCGATGATATTACCTATCGCTTCATTCGGCCGGATGACACACTCAGTGGTGTTTATCGAATGCCTGCCAGCT
>JBECKW010000011.1:0-2913 GCA_040235505.1 Desulfobacterales bacterium | reverse complement strand
GGGCGGTTTGATCAATCTGGACGATATCAGCCATATCGATTTCCTGGACCGTGTCTCCGGTATCCCGGAATCCATCTGCCTGCGTTTCAACCCGGGCAATGGTTTCACCATCGGCAATTCGATCATGTCCCGCCCCGGAGACGCCAAATACGGTTTCACCCGGCCGCAGCTGACCGCCGGCGTTCGGGAGTTGCTGTCGCGCGGAACCAGGCGCTTTTATCTTCATGCGTTCCTTTCCAGCAATACCACCGAGGCAGCCTATTACCCGGCCCTGGCCCGACTTTTATTTACGACCGCAGTGGAGATTCACCGGGAAACCGGGGCGGACATTGCCGGTATCAATCTGTCGGGCGGCATCGGCGTGCCTTACAGGCCCGAAGATCCGGAAATTGACATCGAGGCGGTGGGCCGGGCGGTTGAGTCGGAGTTCGAGGCCGTCATGATTCCGGCCGGTCTGGGAAAGGCTGCAATCCACACCGAATTGGGGCGCTGGCTGCTGGCGCCGGCCGGATGCCTGGTAAGCCGGGTGATTCACGAAAAACACATCTACAAAGATTATTTGGGCCTCGATGCCTGCGCCGCCGACCTCCTGCGACCGGCGATATACGGGGCATACCACCACATTACCGTGGCGGGACGGGAGAAAGATGCCGTCTCCCGGACCTGGGATGTAACGGGCGGCCTGTGCGAAAATAACGACAAATTCGCCGTCGATCGGCCGCTGCCGGAGGTGGGCGTCGGCGATCTCGTGGTAATTCACGACACCGGCGCCCATGGTCATTCCATGGGCTATAACTACAACGGCAAGTTGCGCTCGGCCGAAGTTCTTCGCACTGAATCCGGCGAATTCAGGCTGATCCGGAGAGCCGAGACGCCGGCCGATTACTTCGCCACCCTCGACGTGCTGGAAGACTTCAGGCCATGATAAGATCGGCGAATCCGGATGAAGCCCATATCTTGACCCGGATCTCTTTCGAATCAAAAGGCTTCTGGCTCGAACATCTGTTCATCGATCCCCGGCATATCGGAAACGGCATCGGCTCAAAACTCTTTTCCCACCTGCGCGATCGGTGCAAAGAAATGGGAAGAAGTGAATTGGGGATTCTGGCGGATCCGAATTCCAGAGGGTTCTATGAAAAGATGGGCTGGCGGTATATAAAAGAAATCCCCTCGAACATTAAAAATCGAACCACACCGTATCTTCGGCTACAGCTTTAGCTCCAATATCCTTACTATACAGTTTTCTTTTCTCGTAGTTCCCTGCGTCTCTGCGCCTCTGCGGGAAAATTGTTTTTCTGTATGAAGTTCAACTAAACTCAGCAGGGTTTCCATTCCCCCGTATACAGGATTGCTCCGGGGCCTGATCGAAATAGAAAACTGCAAAGACAATATCTCGCGCAGAGGCGCAGAGAAAAGCTGTAAAGACTATGGGCAGCGTTTCAATACAATCCGAAACGCTGCCCTTGTTTTACGGCTATAGAACAATCAAGCCAGATCGAAACGGTCGAGGTTCATCACCTTGTTCCACGCTGCCACAAAGTCCTGCAGGAACTTCTCCTGGGAATCCTCGCATCCGTAGACTTCCGCCAGGGCCCGGAGCTGTGAGTTCGAGCCGAAGATAAGATCAACACGGGTGCCGGTCCATTTCAGCTCTCCGCTCGCGCGATCACGCCCCTCGAACACGTCCGGGTCTTCCGAGGTCGGCTTCCAGGTCGTTCTCATATCGAGCAGGTTCACGAAGAAGTCATTGGTGAGCCTCTCGGGCCGCCGGGTAAAAACGCCGTGCCGGGACTGTCCGAAGTTGGCGTTCAAAACACGAAGGCCACCGACGAGAACCGTCATCTCGGGAGCGGTCAGCGTCAGTAGCTGCGCGCGATCCACCAGCAGTTCCTCCGCCGATACGCTGTATTTGGCTTTGATGTAGTTGCGGAACCCGTCGGCTTTCGGTTCGAGGACGGCAAAGGACACCGTGTCGGTTTGCTCCGCGGACGCATCCGTGCGCCCCGGCGTGAAGGGGACGGTCACATCGTGGCCGGCATTTTTCGCAGCCTGCTCGACCCCGGCGCATCCCCCCAGAACGATCAGGTCGGCGAGCGACACCTTCTTCCCGCCGGACTGCGCACTGTTGAACGCCTTCTGGATTCCCCCGAGAGTCTCGAGAACGGCCGCAAGTTTCTCGGGCTGATTGACTTTCCAGTCCTTCTGGGGGGCAAGACGGATGCGCGCCCCGTTCGCCCCGCCGCGCTTGTCGGAGCCGCGGAACGTGGACGCCGACGCCCAGGCGGTGGAGACCAGTTGGGAAACGGACAGTCCCGAGGCAAGGATCTTGCTCTTGAGGGAAGCGATGTGCCCGGCGTCGATCAGCTTATGATCGACGGCGGGCACCGGGTCCTGCCAGATCAGATCCTCCGCCGGAACCTCCGGACCGAGGTATCGCGAGCGGGGGCCCATGTCGCGGTGGGTCAGCTTGAACCACGCCCTGGTGAAGGCGTCCTTGAACTTCTCGGGGTTCTTCAGGTAGTTCCGGGCGATGGGCTCGTAGATCGGGTCGAAGCGAAGGGAAAGGTCCGCCGTGGTCATCATGGGCCGGTGCTTCTTTGTCGGGTCGTGGGCGTCCGCTATCATGTCTCTTTCGTCCACATCCTTGGCCAGCCACTGATTCGCACCGGCCGGACTCTTTACGAGTTCCCACTCGTATTTGAACAGCACCCTGAGGTACCCCAGGTCCCATTTGGTCGGGTTCGGTTTCCAGGCGCCCTCGATACCGCTGCCGATGGTATCGCCGCCCTTGCCCGTGCCGAATTTGCTCTTCCAGCCGAGCCCCTGCTCCTCGATGGGCGCGGCTTCGGGTTCAGGGCCGACCAGCGCGGCATCCCCGGCGCCATGGCACTTGCCGAAGGTGTGCCCGCCGGC
>JBECKW010000373.1:0-2843 GCA_040235505.1 Desulfobacterales bacterium | reverse complement strand
CAACCCAACAGGTTCCCCCCCATGTGGTTCGCGGATCGAAAAGTATCCTCCGGGGCGTCCCGGCTTCTCCGGGCATTGCAGAGGGGGTGGTTCACTATCTGACCCATAGCATCGGGTTCGAAGAGGTGCGTCTGGAATATGCCTCCGATCCGGGTCTCGAAATATCCCGGTTCGAAGCAGCGGTAAAAACGAATATGGATGAAATTCGGATGCTTACCGGAAACATTGAAGATCTGTCCATGCAGGATGCCGCCATATTCGAAAGCCACTTGATGATGCTCACCGATCCCTCCTTTAAAAAGCAGGTCGTCGGTGAAATCCAGGACGGATACACCGCGGAATACGCCCTTAAAAAAACCATCGAAATGCATATTCAGCGGTTTTTAACCATTGACGACCCTTACCTGCGGGAGCGCTCCAAGGATATCGAAGACCTCGGACGGCAGATTCTGAACCGTCTCCTGGGAGAATCCACCCGTGAGCCCGCGGATTTCACCTCCGATACGATCCTCATCGCCGCCGACCTATCTCCCCAGGAACTCCTGCACTACAAGCAGAAAAACCTGAAAGGGCTCGCCCTGTCCCGGGGGGGAAGAACCTCCCATACGGCCATCCTGGCAAAATCCTTCGAAATCCCGATGGTGATCGGGCTTTCCGAAATTCTCGACCAGGTCCAGGCGGGCGACCGCCTCATTCTGGACGGGAACTCGGGTTTGGTGTTCAAAAACCCGTCGGAAGATATTTTGCGGGAATACAAGGGGCTGATATCGGAAAAGAAACGGCTCATGCGGCAGTTGAAGGGGTTGAAGGAAAAAGAGCCCGTCACCCGGGACGGCCACCGGCTCCCCCTGGACGCCAATATTGGCCTCATGTCCGACGTCCAGCTCGCCGAGCTCTACGGTGCGGAAAATATCGGTCTCTATCGGACGGAGTTTCCGTTTATCATCCGAAATGCGTTTCCCACCGAAGAGGAACAGGTGGGAATTTACGAAAAGATCCTTGAGAGCGCGCACGGCAAAAGCGTCACCCTCCGGACCCTGGACCTGGGGGGAGACAAATTCCTGTCCTACTTCGATGCCGGGAAAGAAGACAATCCGTTCCTGGGGTGGCGTTCCATCCGGGTGTCACTGGACCGGGAAGACATTTTCAGGACCCAGCTTCGGGCGGCACTCCGGGTTTCGACAACGCGCCGGCTGAAACTTCTCTTTCCCATGCTCTGCTGCATCAAGGAAGCCAGAAGCATTAAAGCAATCATTGCGGAAGAGAAACAGGCCCTGGCGTCCGAAGGAATCCCCTTTGACGAATCGATTCCCCTCGGCGCCATGATCGAAGTGCCCAGTGCCGCAAGAATTCTAAAAAACCTGCTGGAGGTCTTCGACTTCATCAGCATCGGCACCAACGACCTGATCCAGTATCTTCTGGCCGTGGACCGCAACAACCCTAAGGTGGCTTCTCTTTACAGCCCTTTTCATCCGGCGGTGCTTCTGACCATCCAGGACATCGCCGTCACGTGCAAGGCATTCTGCAAGCCCGTCAGTATCTGCGGAGAGACGGCGGGAAACCCGAAATGCGCCTACCTGTTTCTGGGCATGGGCATCGATTCCCTCAGCATGACACCCTCTTCCATCCCCGTCATCAAAAAAATGATCCGAAAAGTGACCCGTCAACAGGCGGAAGAGGATCTGGCCCGGGTGCTCGAAATGCCTGACGAGGATGCGATCAGCGATTTTCTGGAGGAACGGCTGAAGGGGTTGTAGCAGGTCCGGCGAGGCCTGCAGCTCATAGCTGATAGCTTATAGGGAAAAACCGAGGAGCCGAAGAGCGGAAAAGCGGAAGAGCCGCTGAGAAAAAAAAGAAACTGAGGGGATAATGGGTTGATAAGTTTAGAAAAAACGACAATATGAATATGCACATTTTTCTCAATATCCTACCTTCTCAATTTCTTATCTTCTGTCTATGCAGTTCTCTGCGCCTGCGTCTCTGCGCGAAATATGTCTTTGCTGTTGCCGTTGTCCTTGCCGTTTCTGCTCTTCCGCTCTTCGGCTCCTCGGTTTTTCCCTATGAGCTATGAGCTATCAGCTATGAGCTAATTTCAGCTTCCCCTCAATCGGATCCGGGTTCAAGTACACCTGCTCTTTCAGGTAGGGCTGGTCGTATTGGTTTGCGTAACGATTGATCAGGTCGAGAGGTTCGATGAGGGGGATAAGGCCCTGGTGATACCGGTCGATGAGGTGCTGCATTTCCTGTTTCTCCGCGGCTGTCAGCACCCGTTTGAAATAGCCCGCCATGTGCTGAAGAACGTTCACGTTCTTCTTTACGGTCGAGGGAAGGGCCAGGGCCGCCGTCAGCAGATTTTCGTAGACCTGAAAGACATGCCTTGGATCACTCCCTTCTCCTCCGGCCACCAGCTTCCCCATGACCTGGTAGGCTTTGGTGCTGTGGGAAAGAATCAGCAGCTTGTGCCGGGTATGGAATGCCACCAGTTCCCGGAACCGGCGAGGCGCCCGGCGGCAGTCCCGCCAGCGCTTCAGGGTGAAAACCCGCTCGATGAAATTCTCCCGGATGGCAGGATCGTGAAGCCTTTCGTCCTCTTCGGCCGGCATCAGGGGAAAATGGTCAAGAACCGCCCTTGCAAACAATCCGGTCCCTTTGAAAACCGGCCGGTTTTCTGAATCGAACACCTTCACCCGCATCATGCCGCAACTGGGGGAGCTCTTCTTGAAAATAAACCCGCAAAGCGCTTCCGTTTCAAGGGCACGAACACGCCCGCGGGCCCAGGCAATCATCCGGTCCGTATGCTCGACCCGGGTTTTTGTGCTCATCAGCCGGGGTGCATCGGGACT
>JBECKW010000048.1:0-2658 GCA_040235505.1 Desulfobacterales bacterium | reverse complement strand
GCGTCGTATCCTTCCTCCCGCCGGGACACTGCGTATAGACTTATATCGCCGTCGACTGTTTTTTCAGATGTTTGCCGCCGATCTGCGGTTCCCAAAGCTTATTTGCGTTGAGGTGCAAGACCATACGGAACTCAACGCAAACCAGGTTCGTATTTTAAACCGGTTGCCCCCCCGCCGGAAAATATTATGAGTACATACTTGACTATTGCACTGAATTCTGCAATATGGATAAGTTGTTACGGTTATTTTTTTAAATAAATTATCAAGGGGTGACATGGCATATTCTTCCAAAAGCTTTGTCCGGGCTTACAACCGATACAGCATCCTCGATACAATTCGAACCCACGAAAAGATTTCCCGAATCGATATTTCCAAGGTCACCGGTCTCAGTCCGGCGGCCATCACAGGGATTACGTCAGAGCTGGTCAAAGAAGGCCTGATCATAGAGAAAGAGGCGGGTGAGTACGCGGGCGGCAGGCGTCCCGTTCTTCTGGCGATTAATCCCGAAGGCACCTATGTCATGGGTGTCAATATCAAAAGAACCGAGATCTACGTGGTGATCATCAATTCCAAGGCTGAAATGAAAGCCTCTTATATGATGCCCATTGAAGAGGACTACCTTTCACCGGAGCAACTGGTTGGAAAAATTGCCCGTGGTGTTTTAACGTGCCTCTGGGAGTCCAATTTTTCCAAGGACAAGATTGCAGGGATCGGCCTCAGTATCTCGGCATCTGTGGATTCAGCATCCGGAATTATCCGCAGCATGCCGAATTATTCCTGGGCCAATGTGGATATCAGGGCGCCGCTCCAAGAGAGAATCAACCATAAGGTATACATCGATAACAACACCAACAATTTGGCCCTTTTTGAACAGTGGTTCGGGGAAGGGAAGGGGCTCAATAATTTTATCGTGGTGTCCATTGAAAACGTCGTGGGCGCCGGATGTGTGGTCAACGGGCAGTTGATGCACGGGCACTCAGGAATGGCGGGAGGATTCGGCAACATGTCGATAGATCCCAAAGGCCCCTCTTGTATGAGCCAGAACAATGGATTCATCAACTCATATGCCAGTACCGAAGCCATCCTGAATAAGGTTAAAGATATGCCGAATTTTGAAACGTTGAAAATCGGTAAGAAGGGGCGCATCCTGTTCGAGGATCTTCTCGAGGAAATCGATAAAGGGAATGCCGAACTAATGGAAATTTTGGCGAGTGCCGGCAAGGCGCTGGGTCTTGGATTATCCAACCTGATTCAGCTCTTCAATCCCGAAAAGATCATTTTTGCCGGCAGCGGTGTCAAGGCCGGGGATGCCTTGTTCGAGCCGATGTATGAATGTATCTCCCAAAAAATGGAAAAATTCGGGGGGATTATGCCGAACATTGTCGTCAACCCCTGGGTAAAGGAAGGGTGGGCGATCGGTGCCGGAACGCTGGTCCTCCAGGAGATATACAAGTCGCCTTCCAAGCATTGAGGGGCTCTTCAATCTTGATTTTCAAGGCAGCAATGCGTCGATCACCTTGTGCATTTCTTCCGCTTCGGCGGATAAATCATCCTGCGCCTCGTAACCGGTGCCGATCCGGTCATATTGACATCCGAAGTTAAAATAGGGCACGTAATCATCCGGATCGCCAGCCTTCTTGATCCGGCGATATGCTTCCGGAATCTCCGTCTCCACCTCCGGCGTCAACAGGTCGTCCCCCGTATTGATATCGTAGTGGTGTGCTTCTACAAGGCCCTTGTCGTTTTTATAACCAGTAGGAGATGCCTTCTCCCAAATGTCCGAGCATATTTTTCAGGCCGGGAATGTTTATCAGAAATACCGCAGACGATCAACTGTCGAGTATCTTCCCGACGTATCGGGCCGCCGTCCATACGACATATCGAAGGAATTGTTACATGCAATCGCCGATTTATTACAAATGCGGCATTGTTCATAACAATCGAATTGACGGATTTGGCAAGACAAATCATTTTTGAGACCACGTCGAAAGCTCTTCTCGGCATCAACGAATTGGATACTCATAGCACCGCGATCACTTGCGTGGTTTTCCAGGATTCCAACTTGGAATAGCAAAGCCGGGGCCCGCCGGGGAGTTTAGCTCAGAATTTTCTCCAACGATGGTTGGCCGGAAAGATGTTGGCCTTTTTCAGGGCAAGATGACCTAAAGGAGGATCCCATGCCAATACGAATATTGAAATGTATAACCACTGCAGGCCTTGGAATGCTGTTGCTGAGTGCGACAGCCTTCAGCCGCGAAGCGGCGCCCGTTGTCTCCTGCGAAAGCCTGGCCAAGCTGGTGCTGCCGGATACGACCATCACCATGGCGCAGACGGTAGCGGCCGGAACGTTTCGGGCGCCCCGCGTGGTAGAGCCGGGGGGGCCGGAGGAAAGAATGCCGGCGGTATTTGGCGCCGCCGACGAGAGCGAGCATCCATCTTTCTGCCGCGTTGCCGCGACGCTTACGCCCAGCGGCGACTCGGACATCAAGATCGAGGTGTGGCTGCCGATGTCGGGCTGGAACGGAAAGTTTTTCGGGGCCGGCAACCTCTCGTGGGCCGGATGGATCATGTACGACGGTCTGCTCTACGGGTTGCAGGAAGGCTACGCGTCGGCCAGCACCGATACCGGGCATGCGCTCTCTTACGATTTCGGGAAGT
>JBECKW010000323.1:0-9548 GCA_040235505.1 Desulfobacterales bacterium | reverse complement strand
AATTCGCCTGGGAGAGGCTGTTATTTTTACTTCCTGCTCTCAAAAGGACAGGATGGTCACCAAAGGAGGAAGCGCAAGTGAAAAAGATCACCGTGTCTATTGCAGTATTTTTTGCGTTGGCAATGGTTATTGCGGCGGGGGCCATGGGCCAAAACCAAGATAATGGGGCATTGCCCGGGTTGTCTGCGGCCAGTTCCCACGTGAAGAATGCGACGGCCGTCGGCGAGGTTTTCGGCGACGGGGAAAAGATCACCACGGTTATTCTCGAATACAACATGGACATCGATAATTCCAAACTCTCGGCCTCGGATTTTTCCGTCAAGGACCGTACGATCACGAAGGTGTACGCCAACAAAGCGGCTGAAAAGGCCGCACAGGGCGTCGACGGCCGGTTTGTCGTGATCGAGATGAACCCGAGTGACGCGGCCGCCGCGATTCTTTCCAGTGGTTCCGGTAGTCCTGGCGGCCCTGGTGCTTCCGGCGGTCCCGGTGGGCCGGGGTCGGGCCCGGGTGGAGCGAAGCAAGGGTCCATGAGAATGCCCAAGATAGAAAGGCGGCCGGTCATGGCTACTGTGGCACAGGTCGGTGATATCGTCTCCGTAACAGGGAAGACGCTCCCGGCAACCCCGCAATTCTTCGACACCAACGAAGCCGTCAACCTGATCGTCGACGATTTCAAGCAACTCGTATTCAAAGATGCTGAGAATGGCAACACTCTGAAATACAATCTGTATGTGCCAAAGAACTACGACAAGACGAAGTCGTATCCACTTGTGCTGTTCATGCATGATGCGAGTGTCGTCAGCGATATGCACGATCTCACCCTGATCCAAGGCAATGGGGCCGTTATCTGGGCGTCTCCGGAGGATCAGGCAAAGCATCCCGCATTTGTCCTTGCGCCTCAGTTTTCTACTGTCGGTACAGACAATCCACAACGATGGGCTACGGTTAAGCATTTGATAGAATTTCTGACCGGTCGATACCGTATTGATAAAAACAGGTTGTATACCACCGGCCAGTCCATGGGATGCATGCTGTCCCTGGCCATCAATATCAAGTATCCCGACCTGTTTGCCGCTTCGTTTTATGTCGCAGGCCAGTGGGATCCCCAGGCCACCGCCGTACTGAAGGACAAGAAGGCGTGGATTGTCGTCTCCGAAGGCGATTTCAAGGCGTTTCCCGGTATGAATGCTTCGGTCAAGGTATGGGAGGAGAACGGGGCAAAGATTTCCAGGGGCAGATGGAGCGCCCAGGCGCCGCCGGAGGAACAGGCGGCCGATTTCGAAAAGATGATCGCCGAAGGAAACGACATCAACTACGTAACCTACATCAAGGGCACCACCTTCCCGCCGGAGCTTGCGAATTCGGGCGGCCAGGAACACATGAATACCTGGAAATTCGCTTACAACATCCCTGCTATCAGAGACTGGGTTTTCCAGCAGTCCAAGGCACCTCGCAATTAAGCGGCAGCCATCTCGTTGCCAAGGTGGGGCTTTTCGAAGGGACGCCCCTTTCAAACACCAAAATGACTCCTGGTGATCCAGAATGCCGAATAAGGCAGCAAAGCGCCAGACATCACTTCAACCCGAAATTTTGACGGGCAGTGTCGTAGTTGGACGGTGAATGCATGATATTGCGAGGTGGATTTCGGCCGCGAGCGTCGATTTTTATGATTGCATGCTTTTGCTACAAATAAGGAGGCCTGAAATGAAGAAAGCAGTAATATTGACAATGATTAAGGAAACGTCACTTATATTGCTCGTCGTCATTTTCGCATGTCTGGGTCGACCTTCCGCATTTGCAGATGAAATATCGGTTCTTAATCCACGGGGGGATCTGCCACCCATCTTGGCCCATCCATTGGCCCCGCGTCTGTCCTCTCTCGAGGGCAAAACCGTGTACGTCGATGGGTCGGACGCGAATATGAATGCCGGAAACGAGATCATGCTGATGGTCGCCCGGGCGCTTGCCCAGGCCGTACCAACCATGAAGGTTGTCTACCTGAGCGACCGGTACGGTGATGCAACGAAGGATTCGGTCGTTCCTTCCGTTCTTATCGTCAAGAACCCGACCGATGCTCACCACCTGGATACCTCCAAGGAGGCTGAACAAAAAGCCGATGCCGTGGTGACCGGTCTCGGGTACTGAGGCAACGGCGCCATAGCACAGGTTGTGCTATCCGCAAAATATGAAAAGTTAGGTATTCCCACCGTGAACATCGTTTATGACAGCGTTCTATCAGTGGCCAAGAAAAGAATGGTATCAGCGACCGAGGCCATGCCTTACATGCGCTTCATCACCATTCCCAACACCGGCCAGGATGCCAAGAAAGCGGTGGCGAAGGCCATCGTTCCCAAGATCATCGAAGCCCTGACAAAACCCCTTACAAAGCAGGAAAAGTACACCGGCCAATACGAAATTCCCAAGGAACCGCGCATCGCCTTTACGGGGACATATGACCAGGTGCAGGAATTTTTTAAGGGTGACCTGTCCCAATATGTTGAAACAGCGCCACACGCAGAATACACAGACGGGCTTCCTGTAATTCCTCCCACTGAAGAACGGGTTTCCCGGATGCTCGAAGGCACATCCCACAAGCCCGAAGAAGTCATCGGAAAACTCGCCCCGGTCAACGGGCTCGCCACAGTGGAGAAAGTCGCCATCAATGCCGTCATGGCCGGTGCCGAACCTGAGTACATGCCGGTGCTCCTGGCGCTGACCGAGGCCATGGTCAATGATCCCGGCGCTCAGACCGCCACTTTCGGCGGCGGCGGATCTTTTTACAACGCGGTGGTTGTCTGCGGACCGGTGGCCAGGGAGATCGGCCTCAACTCCGGGGGACCCATGATGTCGGGGCCGGCGCCTTTCTCTCCGGGTGTACCGGCCAACATGGTCGTCGGCCGTTTTCTTCGGTTGATGAAAATCAACGTGGGCGGGGTCGAGCCGGGTGTCAGCGAGGCCATGGGGGTCGGAAGCCCCTTCAAAACGAGCCTCGTTATCGCAGAGGATAATGACGAAAGCCCCTGGCCGCAGATGTCTGCGCAGGAGGGGCTCGGCTTCAAGGATAAAGAGAGCACGGTCAGTCTTTTCACCGGTTTTTCGGACTTTCTGGTTACGCAGCCGACCCGAAAGGATGTCGGCACGACCAAGGCCCAGATCAGCAACCCCGATGTACTGGCCCGCTACCTGACATGTATCGTTAATGGCGCCACGGGAATAACTCACCCGACCCAGGGCCTGCTGCTGATGATGGGGCCGGACGTCGCCCAGGATATTGCCAGGGCGGGATATGGCGTGGAAGACGTCAAGAAATACATTTACGAGCACACCGTCGCCCCATGGGGCCGTGTCAAGCAGCAGAACTGGTACCAGCCCTGGATGTTCAAGCCGTCCGACGTTGCGACCATTCAGGGCAAGGATATGGCCCTGTACCAGGTAAAAGATTATCCCGAAGATATGCCTGATGAGACACCGGTGAAGTATTTTGGTGGGCAGGATTTTATCACAGTCGTCATCGGGCCGGGAACCCCGATGCCATTGGCTGCCATGGCCATCACCAACGCCCATCCCACCTGGACGGCCTCCGTGGATAAGTGGCGCTGAAACAGACCCTCGGAACAGGCCGGGCATGATATCCGGCCTGCTCCGGTGTAACTGCCGGAATTAGCATGTGTAGCGATTGGGCAGGTCAGCGTGAGGAGGGAAGCAGAATGGGAAAAAAATCGATTAAAATTTTCTATACAGTTGCAGCGGTGTCCTTATTGGTTTTACTTTCAACCACCGCCGTCTCCGAACAGCAAAAAATGCAGGGGAAGGGCGCCGACACGGCGGCCGTCTTAAAAGGTAAGACTGTTTGGGTTGTAGATGTCAACACCAATGAATACTACACATCATTTTTTCAACTCGCACTGGTGAAACTGCTGCCAGGCGAGGCTCCCGGCGTGATCGTACGCCATGTGACCACCGCTGAAAAGGGCAATCCATTTTTTCTGGTCAAGCAGGAAAACTGCCCCGATGCCGTGATCGTCAGCCTGGCCGTGTGCGATGCCACATCTAAAAATGTCGCCAACTATGCTTCCAGCGCCCGGAAAAAAGGGATACCCACAGTGGTCGTGTATAACGCTGAAGTGCTTGATCTTCTGACAAAATGGAATAACGCCTATCGCAACCCGCCTGAAACAGCGATAAAAATTGATAAAGTGCCCCAAAGTCTCGAGGAGGCGGAACCGATAGCGAAGCAAATCATACCTATCTTAATTGGAAAGCTGGAGAATCAAACAACAAAATAAATTTAAGACGGTATCAAAAAAATCAAGGAAATATAAACTGCGAGTTTCTATTGCCAGAGAAGGAGGAGAGAAGAATATGAAGCGGAGTCACGTCTCGCAAAAAATCCGAACGATATTTGCTGCCGCCATTTTTGCAATGTGCATCATCTTCGCCGCCGGTGATAGTGCTCTTGCAAAGGGGATGGATTGCGGAAAGCTGGCGACCTTGAAGTTCCCCGATACCACCATTACATCGGCAAAAGTCGTCCCCGCGGATGGAAAACTTCCCGAATATTGCAAGGTGGCCGCCACCCTGACACCCCGACCGGATTCGGAAATCAAGCTGGAGGTGTGGCTGCCCACGAGCCAATGGAACGGCTACTACCACACCGCCGCAAACGGCGGGTGGGCGGGGCAGATCGACACGCGGGGACAAACCGCAGCGGTGAAGCTCGGTTTCGCAACGGCCAGCACCGATACGGGACACACCGGGGACGCCGGCGAGTGGTGTTTTAACAAGGACAAGCTGTTGGATTTCGGAGGCCGGGCAATCCATGAGACCACTGTCTTCGCGAAAAAAATCACTCAGCTGTTCTATGGCAAGGCGCCGAAGGCATCTTTCATGTCGGGTTGCTCACTGGGGGGGCAGCAGACCATGAAGGCGATCATGGATTATCCGGACGATTTCGACGGCGTCGTGGCGGGGAGTCCCCACATGTTCATGACGGCGTACAATGCTGCCCAGGTATGGCCGGCCTGGCTCATAGTGCCGCCCAATGGGGATCCGGACAAGTTTATCCCGCTGGATGACTACAAGTGGATCCATGAGGCGGTATTGGAGAAATGCGACGGAACGGTGGACGGTCTCAAAGACGGGATCGTCGATGATCCCCTCAAGTGCGATTTCGATCCATTTTCGCTGGTGTGCAAAGAGGGACAGACTTCTCGATGTCTGACAAAAAAACAGGCCGAATACCTGAAGCAGATCTATGCAGGTCCGGTATATCAGGACACCGGAGAGTCCATCTATCCCGGCCCCCTGCCGGGCAACGAACTCTACTGGACAACGTTCACCCAGCCGAATCCCCGGCGATTCTTTTTCGACATGTTCAAGTGGCTTTACTTCGGGCTGCGATTCGGTGACCCCAGCAAGGATTTCAATGCCATGACCTATAAAGACGACATCCGGTGGGTTCAAAATAATGTGGCGCCGATCATCGACGCCGATAATCCGGACCTCAGGCCGTATTTCAATCATGGCGGAAAGCTGATGATGTACATCGGCACCGAGGAGTACGAGAATTACTCGGCACATGTCGTTTTTCTAAACAAGGTGCGAGACATCGTCGGCACCGAAGCTTTCGAGAAATTCGTGCGTCTGTTTGTCGTGCCGGGCATGCACCACTGCGGGGGCGGCGATAACGCCTGCGATACCTTCCCGAAACTCGAAACCATTGTGCATTGGTACGAAACGGGCAGTGCTCCGGATGTGCTCGATGCCGCGCATGTGGATCGAAAGACCGGGGAAACGTCGTTCAACCGTCCCCTTTGCGCCTACCCGGAGACAGCGCGCTACAAAGGCTCCGGAGATCCATCGAAGGCGGAAAACTTCGTCTGCAGACAGTAGACACCTTCACCATCGTCGCAGCGAAGAGTGGCGTCGCAAAGGAATTAAAATACCCAGGCGCCGGAAACATAAGTGACATTTACCAGGAGGTTTCCAGGATACAGGCAAACTGAACCTGCAGCAATCAGGTTGCCAATGACTTGCAGTCCCAAAAAAGCAGAAGAATTTCATCATCGTGGATTTATACATCGGATTGGCCGGTGTTCGTGGAAATCGAACTCATAAAAAAGGAGGGGATATGAAACCAAACTGCTTGTTTTATCTTCTATTGGCATCTCTGGTGCTTATTTTGTGCAGCCCGCCAGCTTTGTTCGCACAGAAAAGCGACCCGGAGGCATTCACTCTGGAAGAGGTCACCGTAACGGCAACGAAACGGCCTGAGAATTTGCAGAAGGTCCCCATCGCCATGGACGCCATTTCAGGCGCAAAACTGGCTGAAACCGGGCAGACGGATGTGGATGATATCCTGAGGAACCTTCCGATGGTAAAGATCAACTATCAAAATGACGGCATGCATGTGACATTGCGGGGCCTTGGGACAGACCGGCCGACACGGGATAATTTCCCCCAGGAGAGCCCGATGGTCGGCATCAATGTGGACGGCGCCTACAACACATTCGGCAGCGCGGGTGAGAACCTGTTCGACGTCGAACGTATGGAGGTCCTGTACGGCCCCCAGTCCACCCTGTATGCGAGTAACTCACCGGGCGGCATCATCAATATCATTACCAATCAGCCCAAGCTTGACAAGTTCGGGGCATCCGCTTCGCTGGAACTGGGCAGCTACAGCCTTGTCGGCTCGCAAGGCATGCTGAACGTCCCCATCGTGAACGGGAAACTCGGCATGCGTCTCGCCTTTCAGACGAAAAAACAGGACCCCTTTAATACCGTGGGTCAATTTTCGGATCAGGGAACTGAACTGTTCGGTACGGATGCCAAGAACGTGCGCCTGAAAACACTGTACGAGCCCACGGACAAGTTCTCAGGGACCTTGACGCTGAACTGGGCACAAGAGTCCAACTCCGGGAGGCAGAGCCAGTATGTCCAGGCGTTCGATAAACAGGACGGGGACTGGTGGCAGTTCGATCATGGAACCGGCTTGTGGACCGATGCAGGCCATGTCACGAATCCATGGACGGCCCAGGGAGGAGGCGTTCAGGGGTGGTCCAACGGCCCCAATAGAGGTGAACAGACATTGAAAGGCATCAAGGGCGATTTTAAATATAGTTTTAATAAAGCGGACCTGCAGGTGGTGCCGAGTTACAGCAAAACCGTATCTCATGACCATTCAACGGAGCAGCTTGCAGGAGGTTGGGGTCCTTTTGCAGAGCTATATGGACTCTATCAGGCACATACCGCTGTCAACCAGAAGCAGACGGGGGTTGAAGCACGCTTGACGTCCAAAGACGATTCAAAGATCAAGTGGGTCGTCGGAGTAAACTATTACAATATGCGCCGAGAAAAACAATTCACATACGATAATTATGTGGCCCAACCCGGACACGAGGATACGAGTATAGCTGATGTATATGCTGATATTATTCACCCGCTCGTCTGGGTTCATGAGGAGGCAAAGGCCGCTTTCGCCAACATGACGGTTCCATTCACCGACAAATTCCGCGGAAATCTCGGTTTCCGGTACAGTGCAGACACAGTCGAGAACTTTGGAGGACCGACTGAGGGATACGAAAATGTGCCGCCCTACAAATCGCCGGATTACAAAGTGGGTGTTGAATATGACCTGTCGCCAACCTCCATGGTGTATGCGAACTATGCAACAAGCTATCGCGTGAATTACATCAGCATCGACATTCCGCCTGAAAAGAACAAGTCCTATACGTTGGGTAGCAAAAACAGGTTCTTGGACAACCGGCTTCAACTGAACGCAGCCGCGTACTATTATGATTATAAAAATGTGTTTATTGACGCGGCAGGGCTTGGAACCAACGGCAATTACCCCCTTTACGAGAACGAGATTCAAGATATTTACGGCAATCCCGTCGATCTCAATAAAAACGGAGTGATTGATGTTGGCGTTCCGATCATGACATTATGGTGGGATCCGGGCCCTCCGGGGATTCAAGATTATTGGGACCTGTCTCAGCATGGTGATTTCAGAACCTACGGCCTCGATGTTACGGGGGAGTGGCTGATATCCGAAAGGGATCGGCTGAATTTCGGCGTTACATATCTGAATTCGAAGTGGACCCACTGCAGGGTCGTGGCCTTTTTGAAGAAATTGGGCGGTGCAGCCTTATGGCCCGGTGACGGCGCGAATTACGACGGACAGACAAGGCCCAACTCACCGGAATGGACGATCAGCGGAACCTACGAGCATGATTTTGAATTGGGGAACTTCGGCACCCTTTCCCCCAAAATCGATGCCAAGTATCAGTCGTCCTATGTCGTGAACCTTCTTGCGGTGAATCGCGTCATCACTTATCAAGAGCCGCATTATGAGCTCAATGCCGATCTGCAGTGGACCTCTCCCGGTGGCATGTGGTCGTTGGACGCCTATGTTAGAAATGCCACGGATTACGCTTTGAAAACAGGGGGCGGCGATTCTGATTATTTGACGCTCGCTCCACCCAGAACCTACGGCGTGGTGGCGTCGTTTAAATTCTAATCGCTTTTTTGCAAACAATAAGAGGCGCCTCAACGGCGTCTCTTACTGTTTCAGATTGCAAGCGGCAACCGTCGATAGCGGATGAAACCAAAAAGTCAAGCAAGGAGATTACCGAAATGTCGGAAATAAATCGAAGAGATTTTCTGAGAACAGTGGGGCAAGGGGCGATAGCCGCGGGTGTTTTTACTGGGCCTTCCCAGGGCGGCCCGGGTCTATGCCGATAAATGGCGCTAAAGTCGGGAAAGGAGAGCGTCTATGAAGAAGAAAAAGGCTTATTTGGAGCGTATTGGGTAAATAATATCTACATAACCAACCAGACGCTTGATTTTTTATCCCTTCGGAGAGCGCCATCACCATGCCTATTTTCACACATTGCTTCCTCGCGGGCTCGGTTGTAAATAATTTTAAAAACAAATAAATATATTTTACAAATTATTTTATCCCGGAGATACAATGATCCCGCTTCTGGAGAAATGGTTAAATAATAGAACCATTAGTAATATATGAAAAATTTTGTCAAAATAAAAATGCTTGACATAATTTTGATTATATAAATAATTGATAGTGGTGTACCAGCTAATCAAATAATTTTGACTATTATAACCAAATAAATTTATCTCATTATTCGTCCTTACAGTACAAGATGCGATAACTGTCGACTGCAATATGCTGAAACGGATTACCTGAAAGAAGGGGCGGAGATGGGCTATGCGCCTGCGATGACGGAACTGGGGCAGGTCTGCCGGGAGGGAAAGATCGTGAAGGCCGATCCCGGCAAGGTGCAGCAACTGACTCAGGCGGCAGCCGATCGGGGGTTTCCCCTCGCCTTTCCATGAGAGCAATAATGAAGAAAGATGGTTCAGGAAAATTCATTTGAAAGGACAACGCATATGAACTACTCGAAAAAAAACAAGAGGCTTGGCAGCTGTATCGTTTTGTCAGCATTTGTTCTGCTGGTATCGTTGCTGTTTGTTTCTTCTGCTTTCGGGCAGGGGCCGCAGGCAGCTAAAGAGGTGGTCCACCTGCC
>JBECKW010000288.1:0-6544 GCA_040235505.1 Desulfobacterales bacterium | reverse complement strand
TCGTGCTCTTCGTGGTAAGTCTGTCTTTTTAAAACAAACTGCAATCTCACCACGAAGAGCACGAAGAGCACGAAGAAAATAATTAAATTACAAAACGTTTAAGGCCTTCCCAGAGCCTTTTAACATTGAAATTGATCAGCAATCCTTTCTCAATCGATGCCAATTTCATGTAAGTCAGCAACTGCGCTTCATGGATGCCTTTTATTTCCTCGACGGACTTAAGTTCCAGAATCAATTTGTCGTCAATGAGCAGATCAACTCGGTAACCACAGTCCAGCCGTACGCCTTTATATTCGACGGGCAATGGATGCTGCAATTTAAACGGGATGTGAGCTTCTGTCAGCTCATGTGCCAGGCATTGCTCGTAGGTGGACTCAAGCAAACCGGGGCCGAGAATTCGATGGACTTCGATTGCACATCCGATAACCTGTTTGGATAATTCATCAAATTCCATTCTTCGTGCCCGCAGTTTACCCCGGCGTCGGGGTGCTCTTCGTGGTGAGATTGTTTTTTATCAGTAAAAATTCAATGCCATTAACTTAGTGCGCCGCTTTATAAATACAATGACGTATCTTTTTAATGTCTTACCTTCGTGCTCTTCGTGCTCTTCGTGGTGAGATTGTTTTTTATCAGTAAAAAATAAAAAAGTCCGCTTTAGCCGGATGAACCAGAACTGCTGTTTAAGGATAGGTAAAGTGGGGGTAGGGGTCAAGAATTTTGTGGCCGTGTTCAAAAACCGAGGGCGATATCGGCGAATCCAAATTGACTTCACGGCCTCAGGCTGTTACATCCTGCCGTGTGTTTCAAAATACCTGTTTCGGAAGGAATGATGAAGAAGAAATTGTACAAACATCCGGACATTGTTATTTCCACCTGCAAATTCGGGCATGGCATCTTCACCACGGAAAAAATTCCGGCGGACACCACCCTCGAAGAGTGCCCCTTCCTTCGTATCGAGGAAGATGACTGCACCGGCATTCTCGACGATTATGTGTTCAACGTCGACGAAAACGGTGAGAAAGAATCGCCCGGCTACATCCTCGTACTCGGCTGGGGAAGCCTGTTCAACCACTCGGATACCCACAACGTCGAATACTGGCACGATACGGACCGGGACCTGATCGTTTTTCACACCATCAGAGACGTGCCGGCGGGCAAACAGCTTTTCGTCAACTACGGCAGTGAATGGTGGAATACAAGAGATCTGGAGCCCGGATAATCCGCCAGGATAAAAAAGTCTTTTCCTATTCGCCGGGGTCCGTGTAGCTCCAGGTTTCACGCCACGTGCTGTAGGGAACCGGCGGCCTGGGGCGAAACTCGATCTCGGTGGTGGGGCTGACGGTTTTATACCGCCTGCCGCCGGCATCCGGGCTTTTTCCAGCCGCCGGAGAGCCGGACGCGGGCGGGGACCCGGGGGCCGGCGCGCCGAGGGAGCCGATGTGCTTGAGAACCTCGGGGACTCCGCCCATGCTGCCGTCGGCATCGATGGTTTTTCCCAGGGACCACCCGATGTCGGCGTAGACGTGCATGTGCCAGATCTTCCAGACCCCGTCCTCCCGGATGAAATCGACACCGTATTTTTCGAACATCCAGTTGAAATTACTTTTGCCCTCCTTGAAAAAGCCCGCAATCCCCGGCGTGTACCAGATCCCCTTGGCGGTCTGCCCGTCGGCGGCCACCTCCACCACCGGGGTAGTAATCGTATGCCAGGAGAAAAACCCCCGGGTGGCCGCACGGCTCACCGCCCGGCCATAGCCGCCCTTGATGGCTTCGGGGCCCTCGAAGCGGCCGGACGCCTCGAACCAAAGGACGATATCGTCCCGCCCGGACCAGATCTCCTCGATTTCCACATCGTGCATGAGTGCCGCGTGATACCACGAATGGAGGCTCATCAGGTTGTTGATCTCGTGAATATCCACCGCGAGCCGGGCAAGCTGCTCGGCGTTCATGCCCCTGGCGCTGGACCCCCGCCCGATCCAGGCGACGGCCGTCAGGCCGAATGCCGCCAGGCACAGCAAAATCGGGATCAAATGTGGATGCATCATGCTCATGCTGACCTCCAGTCTCAATATTGATGTTGAAATGGCACACTAAGGCACCATTTTTGCTTGTTTTTCATCCGTGTCCCCGGACTGCCTGAGGGTCAGGCAATCCATATTGGGGTTGGAAAAAATAAAGAATATGAAACAACATACGATATATATATTCAACAGGGATTCTACAAGCATCCCCACTAACTTAATTGGAGGCCCACATGAAAAAAATTATACTCATTCTGTTCATTACCCTTTTCTGCACCGGTACCGCTTTTTCGATGGATACCCTCGATTTTTCCGATTACGATTCCATTAATGTGATCAAGCCCCAAGTTGAAGATTTGAATAGGTCCGTGTATACAGGAATGAACACCTTGACCTGGACCAGTGCGGATGCACCCACCGTTTTCGGTTTCAACGTCGGTCTGGTTAGCGGATTCAGCAGTTTTAAAGCCAATCCCGATATCGGCATTGAAAAAGACGGCTATCTTCCCACCATCGCCGCTCTTCAGGTCGGTCTTGGGACCGCCGGATTTGAAGCCTACGGCCGGGTGTTGCCTGAGATGGAACTGGGCTCGGATATCAAGGCCCAGGCATTGGGATTCGGCCTGAAATATAACCTCTCCGGCCTTTTTGACGTCCCGGGCTTACCGGATTTCGCCCTATTCGGAGAATACAATACGTACGACCTGAAACAGAATCGAGACATTACCACGGATTACGGAACCATCAATTCAGGAATCGACCTCAAGTTCAAGTCCACCAATTTCGGCGTCCTGATCAGCAAAAGCTTTGCGATCCTGGGCATTTACGGCAAGGCCGGCATTCAGTCCGGCGTGACGGACATGCAGTGGAACCGGGCTCTTTCCGATGGCACGGCGGACATGGTTACGGGTGATTTTTCCGACTCGCAATTCGCATACGCCGTCGGACTCACGTTTGTCGGAATTAAGGCCGAGGCCGGGGCCCGTGGCAGCAATTACAGCTTCGGCCTGGGATGGGGGATAGGGTTTTAAGAGAACTTATAGGATTCGAGGGGTCGAGGGGTTGAGAGGCCAGAGGTCGGAGAGCGGAGGTCGGAGATCAGAGGTCAGAGGTCAGAAAAAGATCTATATAACTGAATTCCTTTTATAGCCCTTTAATCTGCGTAAATCTGCGAAATCTGCGGATCGGAGGTTTGTGGTTTGGGGTCTGGGGGTGCGAACGGTCTTCTTGACAACCTGCCGGATAGTTGGCATATTTCCAGCCCGAAAAGTAAGTCCCTGCCTATAGCCATTTTTTAAAAGCCCAATTTGAAAAAGGAGACCCCAAGATGAGAAGAATGTACCCGGATCGGATTTTCCTCTTTGTCGTCGCTGTGGCATTTCTTGCATGTGCTTTCGCACAGACAGCTTTTGCAGCGGGCAAGACCTATAAGGTCACCTTCAGCACAGGAACGAAGGCAACCTTCGGCCCGGAAACGACGGCCACCGTAAACGCCGGCGAGGATTTCGTTTTCGCGATTACCTGCCAGCCCCCGACGGATATTAAAAAGATAACCGCCTCAAACGGCACTCTTACCGCCGAAAAAACCACAGCCGGCGGTCCGTCGAAACCCCAGGGTACCATCAACGGTTTGTGGACGTTATCCGACATCACAGGGGATACCACCATCACACTTGACCTGAACACCCAGGAAGGCGCTGATCTTCCGAAAATAATTACCGGCAAGAAAGAAGCCGAAGCTGCCATCAGCAGTTCCGGCGGCCAGGGAGGTCCCGGCGGCGGTGGCGGAGCACCCCCATCCGGAGGCCCCCCGCAGGGCGGAATGCCTGGCGGCACTGGCGGCGGAGCACCCCCATCCGGAGGCTCCCCGCAGGGCGGGATGCCTGGCGGCACCGGCGGAACTCCCCCGGGCGGCGCGGCCGGCGGAACGTCTTCGAACTAGGCACCTGTTTAAAATCGTATCGCAAAAATCCGGGTCCGCTGGGCCCGGATTTTTTTGTCCCTGATCCGGATCAAGCGTCCTTTTTTTATTTCCACAGACAAAGAATCAAGTCACCACGAAGAGCGCGAAGGGAAAAACAACAGCTCTTTTATATCAATATTTTTCATCTCTTTGCATTTCTTCGTGCTCTTCGTGCTAAAATTCGCTGTTAAGTTTTCAGACTCAACAACGCTTTAACACCCTTTTCCCCACGGCTGTTTTCCAAATGCGGTTCCCCTGGGGTCCAATGGGGAGGCTGTTTACAAAGGATATAAACCTCGTTAAAATATCTAAAAACAACCTTCAAACAGTAACTCACAGGGATTACAATGATTCATGTCATTTACGGTAATCAGGTCGATGAGATGGTTTTCAGCCTGCTCGAAAAATCAGGGGTTCTTGACCCGGTTAAAAAAGATGATGTCGTGCTTCTGAAGCCGAACCTGGTGTTTTCCCGCAGGGATTGGATCGGGGTCGACACAGATCCCCGGGTGGTCGAAGCCATGATCAAGGCCCTCAAGGAAAAAGGGGTTCACAATATCGTTGTCGGTGACGGCAGCGGTATGGGGCAGAGCGCCACGAAAGCATTCGAGTATTGCGGCTATACGGAAATGTCCAAACGATACGGAATTCGCCTGGTGGATCTGGAAAAGGACCGCTTTGTGGAAGTCCCCGTGAAAATGGATGGCCCCTTCCGGACGCTGTGGATATCGAAAACCGTTCACGATTGTGATTTTTTTGTCAACATCCCCCTGATTAAAACTCATTATCAAACCATGATCACCTGCAGCATGAAAAATCTGAAGGGCACCATGCCCCGCGAAATGAAGACAAAATTTCACAGTGTCAGCCTTCATAAAGCGATCGCGCAACTGAACAGCGCACTGAAACCGGACTTGATTCTGGTGGATGGCCTCCGGGGAGATATGCGCAACGAAACGGGGCACAATATCATCGATCTGGAAAGGATCTTCCTGGGCAATAACCCCATCGAGATCGACAGCCTGGCGGCGGATGTTTTAGGGTATCGCCCCCGGGATATTCCCTACATCGCCTATGCAGCGGATGCCGGACTCGGCAGTTGCGATCTGGACGCTATCGAGATCAAATTTCTCAACCACCCTTCAAAACTGATAAAATTATCCGCCCCGCCCCCGGTGGCGGATCGTTTCCCCTGCAAAATAAACGCCCAGGGCGCATGCTGCGTGTGCATGAGCAACCTGGTGTTCGCCCTGGAAAGGCTGAAGGACGACGGCATCCTGTCAAGCCGCTTCACCTTCCATATCGGGCAGCTCGCTAAAACGACCGGCGATTCCGGCAGGACGGATATTGCGGTAGGAAAATGCGTTTCAAGGGATCTTCCAGTCGACCTGGTAATCGATGAATGCCCGCCGAGCGCAAATTCCATCTACAAAAAAGTCGCCGCCATCGGGAAATAAAATAGGGTACTTAGTTAATTTAAACTTCACATGAAAAGCAGTTTTCCCGCAGAGGCGCAGAGACGCAGAGAACTACGGAAAATCTTATATTGAAATTAGAACTTACTGCGCTAATATTCTTATAGGACAGGTTAAGCTTGGCTTATGATATTCGTGTGACTCCCTGAAATTAGAGGGACGATTTATGGCTCTATCGGTGATAGATCTCTATGCGAAGGTCCTTCCGCGCACCAACTGCGGCGATTGCGGTTATCCGACCTGCCTGGCATTCGCCAGTATGGTCGTCTCCGAGAAACTGCCCCTCGCCGGTTGCCCCCATCTCACGGCCGACACCCTGGAGCGTTTCCAGCCCGAACTCGATGCGCAGCATGCGGCCGGCAAATGGACCCGACGAGACCTGGCGGCCGATGCGCTTGAATGGGCCAGGCAGCGGACCGCCTCCATGGCGCTCGAGGACCTCCCGGCACGCATCGGCGGCGAGCTGGCCGGGATTGACGGCGAGACGGTTCTGGTTCTGCCCTATTTCGATTCCGTGATCCATATCCGCCCCGACTCCGTCCGGCATCCCGACGGGAGCGAGCTCGGCCGCTGGGAACAGGTCTTCATCTTCAATCATTTGGCCCAGGGCGGTTCTAAACCACCCACCGGACGGTGGAAGTCCCTTCAGGAGTTTCCGAACACCGTCTCCAAAATAAAATCCATGCAGCGCCATGTGGAAACGCCCCTCCAGGAGCGCTTCGCCGGCCGTCCCGGGGAACTGGCCGCCGCGGCCGTTCGCATCGGCGGCATCGATGTCACGGCCGAAACCGAATCGGCCGATCGGGCCTTTCGATTTGCTCCCCTCCCCCGAATCCCGGTGATGCTGCTTTTCTGGGACGGTGACAGCGGTTCGGGATTCGATGCGGAAGTCAAACTGGCCTTCGACGAAACGATCATCGAGCACCTGGACATCGAATCCATCATGTTTCTGAGCGAACACCTGACCAAACTGCTGCTTGGCCGGTAGACATTCGATTTCAAAGGGTGCGGCCGGAAGAACATATTCCCATAGGAAAAAAGAGGGGTGTTCGCCCAAACTCCCGCACAACATGGGTTATCAAAAT
>JBECKW010000376.1:0-8221 GCA_040235505.1 Desulfobacterales bacterium | reverse complement strand
ACTGTTCACTGCTCACAATCTCTTTCACCTTCTCTGCCAGCCCCTCCAACGCGACCTTCACCTGCTCCTTGGTCTGCATGTTTCTCACCACCACGCACGCTTCTTCCAGCTCGGCATCCCCGATGATCATGACAAACCGGGCACCAAGCCGATCGGCACGCTTCATCAGGCTTTTCAAGCTTTTCCCTGAAAAGTCGGCCTCGGTGGAAACGCCCACACAACTCAGCGCCCCGGCATGAATCAATGCGGACTCCTGAGCCTTTGCCCCGAGGGGGGCAATGAAAAGATCGAGGTTTCGGCCATAAACCTCCCCGGCGAGAGCAAGAATTTCCACCAGGCGGTCAAAACCGATGGCAAACCCGATGGCCGGGGTCTCGGGACCTCCCAGGGCGGAAACAAGTCCGTCATACCGCCCCCCGCCCGCCACGGCGCTCTGGGCGCCCAGGCTGCTGGTCTGGATCTCGAAGGTGGTCCGGGTGTAATAATCAAGACCCCGAACAAGCCGATTGTCGATTATATAGGGGATCCCCAGTCCATCCAGGCCCTGCTTTACGGATTCGAAATGACTGCTGCAGTCTTCGCACAGGAAATCTTCCATGGACGGCGCGTCGGCGACAGCCAGCCTGCAGTCCGGCACCTTGCAGTCCAGGAGCCGAAGGGGGTTGACCTCCCTGCGACGCTTGCAGTCCGCGCAGAGTTTATCCGTGACGCCTGCCGTGTGTTCGAGCAGTGCCGCCTTGAACCGGGGCCGGCAATCGGGGCACCCCAGGGAGTTGAGGTGCACCCTGGCATCATCGACGGAAAGCCGCCCGAGGAGCGTTGTCAGCATGTGGATGAGCTGGACATCCATCAACGGGGACGCCACGCCGAACACCTCGGCATTGATCTGGTAGAACTGGCGGTAACGGCCCTTCTGGGGCCGTTCTCTTCTGAACATGGGGCCGATGGTGTAAAACTTCCGGACCGGTTCCGCCGCATAGAGTTTGTGCTGAATATAGGATCTTGCCACACAGGCCGTGGCCTCTGGACGCAGCGTAATGAGTTCTCCCTTTCGATCCGAAAAGGTATACATCTCCTTTTCAACGATGTCAGTTCCTTCCCCGATGCTGCGGGCAAAGAGCTCCGTGCGTTCCATGATCGGAACGCGGATCTCGCTGAAACCGAAATTTTCGAACAGGTGAGCAGCCGTCCTTTCCACCGCCTGCCAAAGCGCCGCCTCTTCGGGAAGGATGTCCTTAAAGCCTCGTATCAGTTGAATCATAACCGGTCCGTCTCTTTTAGAAACAATAGTAACTCGTTAATATCATATTCGAATAAATACACACTATTAAAACGGTATATCTATCCGATACCGGATGGATAGTCAATATTGTTTTCGCACCGACAACAATTCCCGGTGAAGGCATTATTTGGATATTGCCTTGACATGGAAACGACTTCGATATTAACCATATCAGATATACGGAGTATCGTTCCCGCATCTTCATCCCCGGAAAGGAGGTCGCGTCATGCCAAAGAAGATCACCGTTACAACGCTCTTTGAAATGAAAGCGGAAGGTCAGAAAATTATCAATCTGACAGCCTATGACTATCCCTTCGCCAAATTATTCGATGAATGCGGCGTGCATGTCATCCTGGTGGGGGATTCCGTCGGCAACGTGGTCCAGGGGGAAAACAGCACCCTTCCGGTGACCATGGACCAGATGATCTATCACACCCGAATCGTCTCTAAGGCCGTCTCACGGGCCATGGTCATCGGCGACATGCCCTTCATGAGCTACCAGACCAGCGTCCGGGATGCGGTCTCAAATGCCGGCCGCTTTCTCAAGGAAACCGGTGCTTCCGGCGTCAAGCTGGAAGGCGGCGCCACGGTATCGCCCATCATTCGTGCCATTTCCGACGCCGGCATCCCGGTTCAGGCCCATATCGGCCTCACCCCCCAGTCCGTTCACCAGATGGGCGGCTACAAGGTCCAGCGGGACGAGGATCGGCTCCTGGCCGATGCCAGGGAAGTGGAGGCTGCCGGAGCGTTTTCGGTGGTGCTGGAAGGTATCCCTGCGCCCATCGCAGAAAAGATCACCCAAACGCTTCGCATCCCCACCATCGGTATCGGTGCCGGTCCCGACTGCGACGGGCAGGTACTGGTGATGCACGATCTTCTGGGGCTTACCGACCGGAGGGTGGCGAAGTTCGTCAAGCAATACGCCAACCTCATTGAGGAAGCCCGTCGGGCGGTGACGGCCTTTGCCAGGGAAGTGGAAGACGGGACCTTCCCGGGGGAGGAACACTGCTACTGAGATGAAACCGTCTTTTGCCATTGTGGGCTGTGGAAAAGTGGGAACCAGTCTGGGCTGGTTTCTTTCGAAACGGGGATACGCGCTGACCGGAGTTGCCACCCGAAGCCCCGAATCCGCCGAAGCCGCGGCCCGGCTGGTGGGCACGGAATGCTTCAGCGACAAACCATGGGAAGTCACCCTGCCGGCGGATATCGTTTTTATCACCACTCCGGATGCGGCGATTGCAGGCACCTGCAGGGATATTCAGGCCCACGGGGGATTCAGGAAAAACGCCGTGGTGCTTCACTGCAGCGGCTCTCTGCCCTCCACCATTTTGCGCTCGGAAGGGGGAAGCGATTACCATACCGGTTCACTTCATCCGCTCCAGAGCTTTGCGGCCCTTAAAACAGACTCGAACCCTTTCCGGGGGATCATTGCCGCCGTGGAAGGGGATACCGCCGCCGCCACGGTTGCCCGGGAAATCGCCAGGGACCTGGGTGCCGTCTGTCTCGAAATCAAGACGGAAGCCAAAGCACTGTACCATGCCTCCGCCGTGGTCGCCTCCAACTACCTGGTTTCCCTGATGGACCTTTCGCTCCGCCTCATGGCCGCCGCCGGTATCACCGGAAAGAACGCCATTGATGTGCTTTACCCCCTTATCCGAGGAACGCTGGGAAATATCGAAAAGGTCGGCATCCCGGCAGCCCTCACCGGCCCCATCTCCCGGGGGGACGTGGAAACGGTGGCCGACCACCTGGCGGAAATGACCTCGAAAACCCCCGAACTGATCCCGCTTTACAAATCTCTGGGCCGTCATACCATACAGCTGGCGTTGGACAAGGGAGGCCTTTCGTCGGATAAAGCCGAAAAGCTTGAAGCCCTTTTGTCTATGGATTGATCACTGAGAACGCTTGCTGGAGTGCCTTGAGTTCATTGAGAGTGCCTTGAGTGCGCTTGAGTGCACTGGAGTGCCTTGAGTTATGGAGTCGTTTCACTCCGCCTTTCTATAAAAAGGCAGAACACATTAACTCCAGGCACTCCAGAGCACTCAAGGCACTCTATGAACTCGCCGTTTGTCCCTTTACCCTCCCCCCCTAAATCCCCTTCAACACCAACCCCTCTCCCCCGAGCACCTCATTGGCCACCTCCAACTGTTCTTTCCCCGAAACCACCGCCACCGCCTGTTCAGATCGACCCGGCGTGAAATAGCGTTCCGCCGTGTCCACCACCTGTTTGCGGTTGATGGACAGGAGTGATTCCTTGTACCGGCTTCGCATCTCGTCGGTAAGGGAAATGAGGCGGCGTGCAAATGCCTTCCGGGCGGCTGGTCCGGGCGGATCCGGCCGGTCGATATCCGAACATACCTGAAGCAGCGCTTCGTTGATGTCCTCATCGCTGAACTCGCCGGAGACGATAAACGTCGAAGCCCCCCTGAATGCTTCGAGGGTTCCGACGATCTGCGGATCCCGGTAAGAGGCAAAGGAAAAAAGGCCGTCCTCGGGGTTGTAAAGGCTGAACCCGCCGTAGGCACCTCCCTTTTCGCGGATTTCCCGGTGAAGATAGAGGTTCCTGAGCATTTTGGAGATCACGGACAGCGCCGGAGCATCCGGGTGATCCCGCCGGACGGTCTGAAAACACTGGGCCACAAAGGAGACCGAGGAGGAGGTGAACCATCCTTCCCGGGTCAACGGTCCTTCCGGGACCGCCAGTTCGGGCGCGTCGAAAGCCGCTGCCGGATCTATTTCGCCCTCCGGCATGCCCAATACGTGGCCAAATCCGGTATCAAACCCTCCGCAGGCTTTAAGCGCGGCGGCCTCTCCGATATAGGCGGACCGCAGGTTCCCCCGGATAAAAATCCGCTTTCCAACCGCTGTAAGTTCTTCGGTAAGACGCGACAGTGCTGCCGCATCGAGCTGCCGGGTCACATTCTTGGCGTATTGAAGCTGGGAAATACCGTACCAGACTTCCTGAAGCGCCGTCTGCGGCATGAATCTTCGCGCCGCAAGGCTCATGGCCAGCCGGTGACCGTTATGAATCACCATGGATTCCAGGCCGGCCCGGTACTCCAGAAGGAGCTGCTTGAGTCGTTCGTGGTTTGAGAAATCAAATTCTCCCACCAGCTCGGCGATGATGTCAAACATCTCTTCCTGATTTCGTCCAAGGCATTTGGACTCCAGTTGCACATAGCTCATGCACCGGCCGTCGCGATCCGCACGGGTACGAACCCTGGCCCCGAACCCGACTCCCCCGGTATAGGTATCGATCCGCTTGGCCATCTCCATATAATTCCGCCGGGCGGTTCCGGCTTTGGTCACGGCATAGCAGAAGAAGGGGAGCAATGGTACCAGCCCGGCCGGCAGTGCGGCCCCGCCGAAGGCGGCCGAATAGTAAAAAATTCCTGCCGTGGGGACCTCGTAGCATCGTCCGGCTAAAGGCATTTTCGGGTCGCATTCGGAAACGGTCCGGATGGTGGGCGGGATGTCTTCCCGGGCCAGGGTAGGAAGTACCGAGAGGTCTTCCTTATGCGCCTGAAGTTTTTCAAGGGCCGCCGCATCTGCTCGTATCCGTTCCAGGTCCGCTGGACTGAGTTTCCTGTGAATATCTGCCAGAACCCCGGTCACCCGCGCCTCTTCCTTACCGGCCATGGTCTGGTCCGGATGCAGTTCGAACAGGAGCCGGTGGGGATTGTCGAGAAAATACTCCCGGATCTTTTGCTCCAGGAATGGCCCGGAGGCGATCTGTTCCCGAAGTTTCTGCATGTCACTGTCAAACTGCAGCACACGCAGCGGATCCCCCTTATGGAACCAGCTGCCGCCGAAGGCCATCAGCAGCTTGAGTCCGTATGGATAGGGGGAATTGGTGACCTCTTTCCGGTGAAACTCCATCTGGTGGACCGCCGCCGTCACAAGCTCCGGATCGATGCCGTCCCTGGAAAGGTGCTCCATCACTTCCATAACGATGGCCTCGACTTTTTCCGCCGCGTCGCTTTCCACATCTTTGAGACCGCACGAAAAAAGCGTGTCCCGGTTGTCGGGATCGAAACCGGTGGCATCACTCAGGGCCGAGCCCAGGCCGCTGTCCATAAGCGCCTTGCGGAGTGGAGAGGCCGCGTTTCCCAACAGGATCTCCTGCAGAAGCGAGAGTACCAGTACCTCCGTGGCTTCACGTATATCCGCCGTCAGCCATGCCACACAGGCCTGGCTTTTTTTCTTCGGATTCTCTTCGGGTGAAAGGGGGTAGGAATAGACCGCCCGCCGGGGCGCCTTCCATCTGGGTTGGGCCGGCACATCGGTACGTGGATCGATGGCTTCAAACGTTTTCAGCACCTTGTCCTGAATCACCGAAAGATGCTCTTTCACCGGCAGGTTCCCATATGAGTAAAAAAATGCATTGCTGGGATGATAGTGACGGCGATGAAAAGCCACCAGCGTCGCATGGGTCAAAGAAGGAATCTCGGCCGGGTCCCCGCCTGAATTGTGGCGGTAGGTGGTATCCGGATACAGGGCGTTCATGAGGGAACGGTTGCAGACCTGGTCCGGAGAGCTCAAGGCCCCTTTCATCTCGTTATACACCACGCCTTTGTAGACCAGCCTTTCCCCTCCCGCATCCGTCGCGGTTTCCAGACGGTGTCCTTCCTGTTTGAAAGAAAGTTCATCGAGGCGCGGGAAAAACGCCGCATCGAGATAGACCCCGAGAAGATTGTAAAAGTCCTTCCGATTGGGGGTGCTGAAGGGATACATGGTCCAGTCGGAAGCGGTAAAGGCGTTCATGAAGCTGCTCAGGCTTCTTTTGAGCATGGAAAAAAAAGGATCCCGGACCGGGTATTTGCGGGAACCGCACAGAACCGTGTGCTCCAGAATATGCGCCACGCCGGTTGCGTCCTCCGGGACGGTTTTAAACGCGACGCTGAAACTGTTTTCCTCGTCGTCCCGGCTGACATGCACATAGGAAGCTCCGGTCTTCTCATGGACCATCTCATAGAAAATCGCCTGAATTTCAGTCAGTTCAACAGCCCGCAGCACTTTGAAGCCGGCATATTCCGTACCGGCATCGAGACCGGGGTTAAAAGTATCTTTAAGATGGTTCATGGATCAACTCCCATTTTAGAAGGCACAAAGGCACAAAGGCACAGAGGCACAAAGTTTAAAAATCAGATGAATCGGATCAAAAAAAGAGCCGGCGTACTGAAACGCCGGCCCGGAAATATTTGAACCTGTTTCATTTGAATGAAAAGGTTCCGGGAAACACATGCCGCACCTAAGATGCGACGTAACGTCCACGCTGTTTTCTGGCGATATCGCCATTCTTGTATAGTCGAAAGATGATGTTTCGAAGTTTTTTGTCGCCGAAGCCTGTTTTTTCCCGAATTTCCGGGATGCCCACCGGCTCGCCGGACTTTGATATAATGTCGAGCACAATTTCAGATGCACTGGCTTCGCCGCCGCCCCGGCCCCTGCCAGCGGTTGCACCGGTGTTCCGGGCATCCCTGCCGAGCGCCATCGCACTGCTGATCACCTTCTCCAGCCGATCCATGCGCTCAACCAGCTTGTCCAGGTCCTTTTTGGTCGGGATACCATACTGTTGCATGAAAAACTTCACCATGGCATCGAAACTGACCATTTTCCCCTTTCTTCTTGCCATATGTTCCCTCCTCGATCGTGGGAGACGCCCTTGACGCGTATCACGCTCCAAACACATATCTTACCATAAAAATTACTAAACGGTGTCTTCAAAGTCAACCGCAATAAGTTATTGAAAACACGATTCAGTCATGGTAAAGACAAGCGCTTTTAAACAATTTATACCGGTAGTCGATTCACAAATATGGGCAGGATTCGCAGAATCAAACACAGCTTGGGCGGCATGATCACCCGGCTTAAAAATATCAATGGAAATCCCCGGGATATTTCCCTGGGAATGGCTCTCGGCGTTTTTGTGGGCACCACGCCGTTTTTCCCGTTCCACACTTCCATCGCCCTGGTTCTTGCCATATTCCTGGGGGGAAGCCGGATTGCGGCAGCGGCGGGGGTATGGATCAGCAATCCCATCACCCTGCCGTTTTTTTATGTCACCACGTATAAAATCGGAGCCTTTTTTCTTGGCACCACAAAGCCCGTCAGCTTTTCAACACAGTCTTTTTCAGAACTCATTCACATGGGGCTCGATCTTACCCAGGCCATGATCCTGGGCGGCATTATCTTGGGGTCTGTTCTCAGTGTTGTCGCTTATTTCCTGACGTTTCGAATCGTTGTTGCATTGAAAAACCGCCGGGCCACCGAAAGTCTATAATCCGCTTTAAGCGGATCGGGACACATGGACACATGACATCTCCGAAAACATTGCTGCACGCGTGGGAATTATTTCCCAAAAAACAGTTGGGGCAGAATTTCCTTTCGGATCCAAGCACCGCGCGGATGATCGTGTCCCGGGGCAATGTGGGCTCCGGGGATGTGGTGTTTGAAATCGGGGCCGGGTTGGGCGCACTGACAATTCCCCTGTCGGCTGCGGCCCAAAAAGTCTTCTCCGTGGAAAAAGACGACCGTCTCCTCAAACTGCTCGAAACCGAGCTGGCCCTCTATAAAGCGGACAATGTAACCGTTCTTCACCAAGACATCCTCTCGGTGGACATTCCTGCCTTCGCAGAGGAGGAGAACGAAACACTGCTTGTTTTCGGAAATCTTCCCTACAACATCTCCTCCCAGATTCTTGTCAAGCTGATCGAAAGCAGGAAGCATATCAGCCGCTGCGTCCTCATGTTCCAGAAAGAACTGGCCCAGCGCCTGGCGGCGCCTCCCCGTACAAAGGAGTACGGCCGGATCTCCGTCATGCTTCAGTACTGTTCTGAAATCCGGCACCTGGCCACGATTCCGGCACATCTCTTTTACCCGAAACCGAAGATCGATTCGGACGTCATCGAAATCGATTTTTCAAAGCCGTCCCCGCAC
>JBECKW010000244.1:0-34360 GCA_040235505.1 Desulfobacterales bacterium | reverse complement strand
CGAGGCCATCGGCTGATTGGTCTTGGCATAGGAAACATCGGCTGAAAACGTGGCTTCGAACTGTGCTTCCTCTTCACTGACGTGCTCCGCGGCAATGGTCGGTTTGATCAGCTGCACCTTGAGATCGAGGTTGTTTTCAAGCGTCAGGGCCCGGCACTCTTCCAGCGAAAGCTCAAGCTCTGCAGGCGCCGGCGTCTCGGCCTTTGTCTCGATCCGAGGGGATTCTTCTTCCCCGCTTTCCTTCGCCCCGATCTCCTTCAGCACCAGCGGCTCTATCTGCTGAAGTGATGCGGGCGCGACCTTCACGACACCGTAATCATCATCACTACGAAAATGGGCGCATCCCGAGAAAAGAACCACTCCAAAAGCTGCAAGGACAATCCATTTAAAACATACCCTTTTTACGACAAATGTTTCGCTCATGTAAAATCACCTCAGCTGGTTTTCCTATCTCCGGTTGTCCTGTGTCACCCGACCGTCCCTTATCTCCACCTGCCGGGGAGCCCTCCGAGCGAGGGCCGGATCGTGGGTGATGACCAATATGGTGCGGCCCTGGTTCCAGAGATCCTGGAAGAGATTCATGATATCGCCTCCCGAGCTTGTGTCCAGGTTTCCGGTCGGCTCATCAGCGAGAATAATATCCGGGTCCATTGCAAGCGCACGTGCAATGGCCACTCGCTGCATCTGTCCACCTGAAAGTTCGGTGGGTTTATGATTCACACGCTCTGAAAGACCTACGCGGGCCATCAGCTCCATAATTTTTTCCCTTCGTTTTCGCCGGGGGATGCCTCCGAAAAGCAGGGGCATCTCCACATTTTCATAGGCGGTTATCTGAGGAAGAAGATTAAAACTCTGAAAGATAAACCCCACCCTGCGGTTCCGGATTTCTGCAAGTTCTTCCCTGCCGAGCCCGGATACCGTTTCCCCCCGCAAGCGGTAGCTGCCCGAAGTGGCCGTATCCAGGCAACCGATAAGGTTCATCAGGGTGCTTTTGCCGGAGCCCGAGGGTCCCGTAATGGCAACCATTTCGCCCTGACGAACTTTCAGGTCCACACCCTTGAGGGCCTCTATTTCGACTTTTCCGACGCCATAAACTTTCGAAAGTCCTTCCAGACGGATGACCTCGCCGTTTTCTACCGGATGATTATTTTTTCCCGAATTGAAGAAATTGCCGAATAACATACATACCTCACTCGTAGCGGAGGGTCTCCGCAGGATTAATAGATGCCGCGCGCCTTGCAGGGAAATATCCTGCAATCATTCCGATCATACCGAGGATAGCGGCGGATACCATACCGATTTGGATCGACAGGGTTGGCTTTCCAAGCAGTGCCAATGCCTCGTTTCCCCGGGTCGGTATTTGATCGAGAACAATGATGACACCCATGGCCATAATCAGGCCGATAACCCCTCCCAAAAAAGTATACATCATTCCTTCAAGCACGATAGGCCCGGTAACCCATCGCCTGCGGGCCCCTAGTGCCATTTTTACCCCGATCTCCTTTATTCGTTCCTTGACGACTGCATACATAATATTGGCGACCCCTACCCCGCCGATGAGAAGCGTGAGGGCTCCGATAATCCCGAGAAAGATCTGGATCCCCATGAGTATATTTCGGGTCATACGACCGGTTTCCACCGTATTCCAAATGCCGAAAACACGTTTGTCCGTTGGATCGAACCCGTATTTCGCCCCAAGGGTTTTATGAAGTTCATCCAGCACTAGATCCATATGTGCGGGGTTGTCCGGCTTGACCACAAGTACCTGTAGTTTGTCTGTGCCAAACTGGGCCCTGAATGTGGTAATCGGGATAGAAATCTGGTCCTTATCCATTCCGATGTAGTTTCCCATGGTAACTTTGGGCACCATGACGCCGATGACGGTATAGGGGATTTTATCCAGGGAAATTTCCTTCCCCACAGGGTTCTGCTTTCCGAATATTTTTTCGGCAATCTTATCGCCCAAAAAGGCGACCCTGCGCCGCTGCCCTTCATCCATGGCGTCCAGAAACCTGCCCCCTGGTTTGGGGATGTGGTTTCGTATCTTTCCGAACCCGAAGGTAACGCCCTTGACATCTGCATTGGTGGATATTTTACCATAATTTACCGGAACGTCCCCTCTGTGTATTTCCCCGGATACCTCTTCCAGGTTCGGAACCCGCTCTCTCAACAGGGCGACGTCCTCGATGGTGGGCCTTACGGGACGTCCTGCGGGCAGACCTTTCCAGATAAGGCTGGTGGTGCCGGGCCACAGTACGGTAAGATTACTTCCCATGCCGTTCATTCCCCGGACGATTGATATGTTGAGTCCTTCTCCAAAGGCAAGAAGCAGAAGCAGCGACAGAGTTCCCCATGCAATTGAGGCGATTGTCAGGGCGGCCCTTTTTTTCTGAACGCGGCTTGCCTTTAAAAAGAGTTGGAATATAAGGCCTGGTCTTGGTTTATGCATGATCCACTCTCACATTTTCATCGCCACAACCGGGTCGAGATTGGCTGCCGATCGGGCGGGGAAATAGCCGGAAAAAAAACTGATTAAACCCAGCAGTGCAGCCGTTACCAGGGCCGAGGTTGGAGAGATATTCGGGTTGCCCACATAATCGATCAGGTTGAGGGCAGGAAAAACGGCACAGATACCAACGGTAAGAAACATGCCGATACTGCCGCCGACGACGGCCATGGCCAGCGTTTCAAGGAGAAACTGTCCCATGATGAAGCGCGGTTTAGCGCCGAGTGCCATTTTGACTCCGATTTCACACGTCCGTTCTTCCACCACCACATTCATGATATTGGATACGCCCATTCCCCCGACAATCATGGTCAAGCACCCGATGACACCCAGAAACATCCTGAACGCAAGCATGAACGTATTGAGGAATTTGGCGCTTTCCGATGTGTCCCAAAAAGAAATCGATTCCTCGTCGCCGGGATCAAATCGGTGACGCTCAGCCATAATTTGCCGGACATCTCTTATCAACGTTTCTGTCTTCGTGACATCGCCGGCGGTAAAGACAAAGTCGCTGACAAACTTCATACCGGTCATCATTTTAAATGTAGAAGCGGGTATAAAAATTCTCCCGCTGTCAGGCCCGGTATAGCTAGAATTCTGGATCTTTTTTTTCAGTACGCCGATCACCAGAAAGGGTGATCCCTGAAGTTGTATCGTCTGCCCGACAGGTATTTCTTCCCCAAAAACCTGTTCGGCCAGTTTATTGCCGATGAAGGCCACTCTCCTTTTCAATTTTTGATCCAGAATATTAATAAAGCGACCGCCCTCCACCGGGATCAGGTTCCGAATTTCAGAAAATTCAGGTTCTACACCCGATACGGAAACGGAAAGCACCCTGGCGCCGCGCTGAAGTCTGAATCCCTGCATATATTCAGCGGAGACGGCGCCAAGTCCAAAGGCTTTCCGTTTTAAAAGACGGATATCGCTGTCATCTATCTTTATGTGTCGGCCCTTTGCCAGTCCCTCAAATTGCATTGAAGTACGCGCCGGAAAACCGATGACAACGTTATTGCCGATTCCCATGCTGTCCTTTATCAACTGCGCCTGAAAACCATCTCCAAATGCCAGCAGCAAACTCACCGCCGCAGTTCCCCAGATCATCCCAAAAAGGGTGAGGAATGTCCTTAGCTTCTGGCTACGGGTATCACGTATGAGTTGACGGATGATATTCAACATATGAAGTATATCCTATTCCGTGATTTCTCTTGGAGGCCTTTGCACAATCTTTTCGCCTTCCTTTAGACCGGATACCACCTCAATGTTGAGACCATCCGAAAGGCCTACCTCCACAGCCACCTTTTCAGGTTCAGCCTCCGGTGTAGCGCCGGGTACCTCGACAAAGGTCTTTGCGCCGTCATCTCCAAATATAACCAGCCGTTCGGGGATGAGGAGTACATTCTTCTTTTCGCGGATGACAATATCAGCGTTGGCGGAGTATCCAGCGCGAAGTATTATGTCTTTGAAAGGGTCCATGACAATCTCAACTTCGAACAGCTTGGCATTGTCTTTTTCAGTCGCCTGGGGGGCAATCCGGCTTAATTTGCCGGTGACGGCCTTGTCGGGAAGAGCGCCGATTTTTATGCGGACCGGCATACCCACTTTTAATTTTCCGACATCTATCTCATCGACGGTTCCCTTAAAGATCAGGTCACTCATATCTGCCAGGGTCGCGAGCTCTGTCCCTTCCTGGTAGCTTGTCAGCGGTACGACGGAATCGCCCGGATTTACCTTGCGTTCCAGAAGAATTCCTGCGGCAGGGGCTCTGATGATGGTTTCCATGCGCTCCCCGCCGCCGCTGATACGACCTTCCTGAATCAGTTGCAGCCGGTCTCTGGCTCCGGTCAATTCAATCCGGGCCCGTTCATAAGCCTCCTTCTTGACATCCCGGCTGTCTGTGGATTCTATTCCCTGTTTTTCAAGTTCCTGGGAATGTTCCCAGTCTACTTTGGCGCGGTCAAAGGATATCTGTGCCGTCTTTACCTGGCTTTCCGCCGATAGAAGTTCATCCGGGGTCGGGTCAGGACTTATTTCGATGATAGGGTCCCCCGCGTTAATTCGGTCGCCGACTTCTGCGGGGCATCCTTTTACGATGCCGGATATCTTTGACTTGATATGAAACTTTTGCCGGGGTTCAATCTGACCGATGGCCACCGCCTTTTCAGTAATGTCACCTCTTGTCACATCTATCAGGGTGAATCCCTGATCAGCCGGCTTTCGGCCTTCCATCCAGGAGTATCCGCCGACAACAATCGAAGCCAGGAAGAGTAATAGAAGGAGAAACTTCACGAACTTCTTCATCTTTAGCCTCCACAATCTGATTTCGTCCTGCATCTTATTTGGGAATATATGCCTATCCGGTGTGCTTCTAATGCAGAAATATTGAATTCGTTTTAAAATGAATGAAACGGGCCCGCGAATACTCAGCTGTTTAAGCGCTGCTCCCATTCGAAATCGCGGGATGTGACCCTGTCTTCCATGCGTCGGAGACGACGATCCAGGCTTGAAAAGCGCCTTTTAAGGTCCCGGAGGGTTCGGCTTCGGCTGCTGACATAACTATCGTAGAAGTCCCGCTGGGATTCGTTTTCCAGGGGAAGCACCGGTTCCGGTTTCATCATCAGACAGGCAACAAAATAGGCTATCACAGTCGGCCAGATGCCTGTGAACAGGAGAATCAAAACCAGAAAGAACCTCACCCATCCCACACGCAGATCCAGATAATCGGATAAACCGCGGCACACACCACACAATACGCCATCTCGGGAACGATACAGCTTGCGACCCTTATGATCATCATGTTTTCTCATTTGTTCTCCTTTCCAAAACGTTCCATGAGAATGGTTTCAAGGGCTTCGATGCGTGTTTCCATTCTGGCCAGATCGTCGTGCACCTCCTGCATGATACAGGTGTCCTCGTTCCATTGGGTCTTGTCCTTTTCGCCTTTTCCCCTCCGGCTGGAGAAAAAGGCGATTAAAAATGTCACGCATAAAACGGGGAGGCCGATCACGATGAGCACGATGAATATTACGAAGAATCCTGATCCTAACATATGGCATCTCCATTTCTTTAATGGCCGGTTAGCGTTGTTTTCCAGTAAGGTTGAACAACTCGAGGAGGCTATTTATCCCGCTTGGACAAGCCCCTTTTCTACAAAAGCACCAGGAGGGGTGAAAGCGCGATTGTAATGCCTGCCACCGCGATTACAATGCTTGCCACATTGATAAATGCATTCTCAATCTTGTCGAGAGTCACACCCAAACGATGATTTTGTCTGTTTAATACGTTTTCCATGGTAAACACTCCTTTCCGATTGGCAAAGTTATCGCCATATTATGATTTTCGTGGGCACAGAGCCCGAAAGCGACACATGCTGTTATTCATTTGAAGCCTCGGTTTGTTCCGGAGCGGACGGCTTGCTGCCACTGCGGGACGCTTTTATGTTTGAAAGCTCTCTTTCTATCTCTTCATCCACGTCGAGTTTGTAAAACGCATCTTCCAGAGGGCCACGGGCCGTTGGGTTGACCAGGTCCGCCTCTGCTTCCATGCGGTCGATGCGACTTTCCAGTTCATCGAATTTGGCGATGGTTTCATAGTTGTCCATGCGTCTGATATCCAACTGGGCCTGTTTGGAATGTCGAGCGCGTATATGCCGCTGTATCAACAGGTGCTGTTTTTCCCTGGCCTTTTGCAGCTTGTCTTCCAGTTGCGCGATATCGTCCCGATACTGTTCCGCAAAGATGGTCTGTTTGGTGAGGTTTTCGTCCATTACCTGGGCCATCTGGCTGAACCGCCTCTTTTCCACCAGAGCCTCCCTGGCCAGGTCGTCGCGCCCCTTTTCAACGGCCAGGGCCACCCGTTTCTCCCATAGTGATTTCCGGGAATTGATCTCATCGAGTCGTCTCCCCATCTTTTTGGATTCGGCCAAAGCCGACGCGCAGGATGCCTTCAATTCCACGAGGGTGTCCTCCATTTCCCGGATAATCAGTTTGATCATCTTCTCCGGGTCTTCGGCCTTGTCCAGCATAGCGTTGATGTTGGCACTGATGATGTCTCTGAATCGTGTGAAAATTCCCATGGCACTCTCCTGTTTGAAGTTTCATCTTGCCGTGAGATAGAGCATATCCCGTGCCATTATTCGGAAATGGTATTACCCTTTGCATTTCAACAACTTCCAGCTTGACAAGCCAAATAGAGTGTGGTATTTATTGCTTCAAATTGGCATATTCAACCAATTAATGGTTTTTATCAACATGGCCAACGACGATCATTTGATAAGAAGTCGAACGCCCGTTTTTAGTGAAAAGGGCAGGGAGGATGCTCTGGGACAATCCGAACCCTTCCTGGAATTTCAGGAACGGCTGTCTCGTGTGGCGCCCATTGACCGGCCGGTGCTCGTTCTGGGCGAACGGGGAACCGGCAAGGAACTGGCCGCGACTCGGCTCCATTTTCTTTCAAAACGCTGGCAGGGGCCGCTGGTGGCGCTGAACTGCTCGGCCCTGTCCCCCACCCTCATTGAAGCGGAATTGTTCGGTTATGAAAAGGGTGCTTTTACCGGCGCCGGGCAGCGGCGAACCGGGCGGTTTGAGGCGGCCCATGAAGGGACTCTCTTTCTGGATGAAATCGGTACCATTCCCCTGGAGGTTCAGGAAAAAATCCTTCGGGTGGTGGAATATGGCACCTTCGAACGGGTGGGCAGTTCGACGGCCGTAGAAGTGGATGTGCGGATCGTAGCAGCCACGAATGCCGACCTGCCGAGGCTTGCCGTAAAAGGGAGGTTCAAACAGGATCTGCTTGACCGCCTTTCATTTGAAGTGCTGCATCTGCCCCCGCTAAGAGATAGAAAGGATGACATCCTCCTCCTGGCCAATCATTTTGCCACGAGAATGGCATTTGAGCTGGGGCAGGAAGAAATCCCCTGGTTTGACCAAACCGCCCAAGCCGCCCTCAAGCATTATGACTGGCCGGGCAACGTTCGTGAACTGAAAAACGTGGTCGAACGAGCCGTGTACAAATCCGACAGCATGCCGATACGGAACATTGAATTTGATCCGTTCCGAATCGCACAGTTGGGTAAAAACGTGCCGGAAACACCGGAAACGGAGACACCGCCCGTCTCGATCGGGAGGGAAGAAGTTGACGCCAAGTCATTAAACGATGCGGTCTGGGAGTTGAAGGTGCGCATGTTGGAAGCGGCGATGAAGGAAACGCAATACAACCAGCGCCGCGCCGCCGCTCGGTTGGGAATGACCTATCACCAGTTTCGCGGGTTGTACCGAAAATATTCAGAAGGAAAGCAGGGTATTCCCTAGGATATGCACTAACGGTGATAAATTGTAAATATATCGAGATCCCCCGGTTTCATTGAACAGGAGGATCTCGATGGGTTGGTTTCCGCTTACTTCGCCGCCTCCTCAAGCGCCTTCGCATATTCGTCTGGATCGGCGTAGCTGAAGGTATCTTTGAAAGTGTCATACGGTACGGGCATTCTGGGAACGAGCACGGGAACCGTATCCGGGCCGAGTTCCTTGTATCCGGTCTTGGCCGAGTAACTGGGGGTCATGGCTTCCTTGCTCAGCCAGACGCCGGGAGCAACCTGGGCCTGACCCTCATGACCGCTGCCTGCCGCACCGGGGCCGCCGGCCAAGCTTTCCGCACCGAACTTCTCGGCTTGACCCGGAGCATTGCCGGTCGCAGCCGGCTGATTGCCAGGAGCAGCGCCACCCGAAGGCGGAGCACCTCCAACTGCAGGCGCAGCAGCGCCAGCCGCTGGCGGAGCGCCACCACCCGCAGGCGGAGCACCACCACCGGGGCCACCGCCGGTAGTTCCCATGCCTTCTCCTACCGGAACGGCGAAGTCGGTATAGATATGGAGATGCCAGATCTTCCACACGCCGTCCTCACGGATGAAATCGACGCCATACCGCTCCCACATCCAGGAGCCCGAGTCATAGGTTCCGATCATGCCCGGGGTATAGAAAATTCCCTTGGCGGTCTCCCTGTCTTTGGCAACGACAACCACCGCAGTCGTCGCCGTGTGCATCTGAAAATGGCCTGCAACCGCCTTCTTATCCGTAACCGGTGCGCCATAATAGGCCGTGATTTTGTCCATGCCTTTCCAGTAACCGCTGTTTTGTGCGAAGACGGCCTCCTTGGCATTCTCGGATTTCTGGACCCAGATCGTTTTCAGTTCGACATCATTCATAAATGCCGAGTGATACCACTCGTGCATGGACATCAGGTTTTCACAGTCCAACCTGTCCTGCGCATACTGGCCTGCCTTATCCTGCTCGGCCGAGCATCCCACCAGGACCCCAAGCACGCAAAGCATAAAGATGAAACAAATGTAGCGCACAGTCGATTTCTTCATACTATCTCCTTTACGTTTGGTGTTTTCCCGGGCCCAAGGCAGGACCCGAAGCCTGTAACGATGAATTCCGGTTTTCCCGGACTTTTTCCGGCAGCATGCATCCGCGTATGGAATGTTACATTGAACTCCCAAGTGTCATAAGATTTTAACTCGAAAACTTGGAGAAACTTTGTAGATAATAAAATTGTCAAAAATAGTTATCCCTTATCCCGATTACCGAATGAACCGATATGCCAAGAATTTGGAGGAGTATCAAGCATTACGGCAATTTAAGAACTTGACATAATCCACCGATTTCGCGATCCTTTCTAATCATATTGCAACATACAGCAACCCCGGTTATCTATGAAAGACAAATCCCGGCTTCTAATTACAGCTGTACTCTTTTTTTCCATCCTTTTGAGGCCGGCGCTTTCTTTTTCGAGTCCGGATGCCGCCTCCCCGCAAAAAAGGATCCGGTGCTCTGCATGGGATACAATAGAACGATTTCCCGTCAAAAGCCGGATGGAATTGACGTCCTTCTCATGAAACCGATCGAACAACCTGAACTGGCCGAAACCACCAGGAGACTGCTGGATGGAAAAAAGGGACGGGGATGAAAAAATGATTTTCCGACTTTTTTTTCTTGGTTTACGGTATCAGTATCTGCAATGAACCTGCCGGCTGCCGGCTTTCCAAAGATCTGATCGTCGTCTCACGCCCATAAATGTCATTGTTTTTATCCCCGAGACCCTATGGATATTGACATATAGCCATCCGACTGAATTTTACCATAAAATAAGCGATAAAATCTCAAACGGCTCCGGTCGACCGCGGCTTTCTCGTAATTAAAGCTCATCCCGATTTCAGCCTGCAATCAGAACTGATTCGATGTTCCGGCGTGCTCTTTTTCTCATTTTCAACGAATTGCAATGCATAATTTCATCTCCGTCCCCAAAGCGGAAAAAAAGATTAAAGTTTTTACCTGTGCAGGGCGATATGAAGAGTTAATTACAAGAAAGGGAATTGTGACGGCCTGCTGAAAGATTTGCTCACACTCTAATTCTTATGTATTTTCAAATATATATGTGCTGTCCAAGCTCAAACCTATTTCTTAAGGGAGATGTATTACATGAAGGACTTGTCAAGCGTCAATAAATTCGTTGTTTCTAAATATTGTCTTGGAAAAACCAAACTTGCATTTGCGAGGATGATACTGGTGTGCCTGCTTTTCTGCACTGCGGCAATATCCACGGCCGCAACGGAATACGAAGCTTCGGATGTGGATTCCCCGCCGAAAATCGTTCGTCAGATGCCGATCAAGTATCCGGCCCAGGCAAAAAAGGACGGCGTTACCGGCACAGTGGTTGTACGATGCTTGATCGGAACCGATGGAAAAGCAGGCAAATTTGAGGTTGTCGAGTCGGAACCCGCCGGGATCTTCGACGACAGCGCGCTGTCGACCTTGAAATACTGGCAGTTCAGACCGGGAATTAAAAGTGGGGCACTGGTGGCCACTTGGGTCAAGATTCCCTTTAAATTTGAATAAGTATTTGCCGGATTGACTGTACGTCCTCTCTTCACCGCCGCCGTCTGTCCAGATAACACTTTTTCACCCCGGTAAAAAGAGGAACCGGCATTTTTCGAAGTTTTATCAAGCGATTCAATAGAGTCACACCGAAGACAAATATAAGTTGGAAAGGAGATCGTAATCATGGAGAAAAAACATGCGCCCGAATTGATTACAGGGGAAAAAAACAGAGGAAACCGAAAACTTTGTTTCTTTTCGGCTGCAAGCCTCTTGTTGCTCTCCTTGATATGGGTCTCCGTTTCCCTGGCTCAAGGGGCAACAGAATACAATGCCTCTGAGGTCGATTCACCACCCAAAATCGTTCGTCAGCATCCCATCACCTATCCGACCCTTGCCAAACGAAGCGGCCAGGAGGGACGGGTTGTGGTCAATGTCCTCATCGGCACCAATGGCAAAGCCGATAAAATGGAGGTTATGGAATCGGAACCCGAAGGTATTTTCGACGATGCAGCTCTTAAGTCATTGAAATACTGGCAGTTCAGGCCTGGAATAAAGGAAGGCAAACTGGTGCCTACCTGGGTGAAGATTCCCTTAACGTTCAAGCTTAACTGAAGCTTAACTGAAGATAGATCCCTGCGCATTCGTATGAACTGCTCCCAAAGAGAGCCCGGATGGTGTTGCAGGGGAAGTTCCAAGGTCATCCGCCTTTTCCGTTTATGATAGGAGATAAAAAAATGTTTCGAAAATTGAAATTGGGAAGCAAAATGATCATTTCGTTCCTTCTGGTTGGCGCAATACCTTTCAGTATTGTCGGACTGGCTTCCCTGCAACAGGCAACCAAAGCGCTGGAGACGCAAGCCTTCAGCCAGCTTGAAGCTGTTCAAAGCCTGAAAAAAATACAGCTCGAAAATTATTTTGATCAAATCAAAATAAATATGAAGAGCATTCGAAACAATGCCACATTTCTCGCTGCGATCGATGAATTCAAATCCGCATTTAAAGACGGCGGAATTAAAGGAGATATGTGGACCGGCTCTGAGACCTATTACCGGACGCAGTTTACGGATCTTCTGGGCGAATACGGTTACGATGACTTGTATCTTCTTTCCGATGAAGGGGATGTTGTTTATTCGGATAAAAAACTGAGCGATCTCGGGAAGAACCTTCTAACGGGAGATCTGAAAAATTCCGGGCTTGCGTCTGCATTCAAGGCGACAAAGAAGCAGGAAATCTCATTTGCCGACGTCAGCCTGTATGCCCCCGCCGGCAACAAGCCGGCTGCTTTTGTCGCCGCCAGCCTGATGCGCGACGGCACCTATGCGGGCGCAGTGGTTATCCGCGTGCCGCTCAGCAAGATCAGCGCCATTACCCAGGAACGCACGGGCATGGGAAAAAAAGGGGAAACCTACCTGGTGGGTCCCGACAATCTGATGCGATCCGATTCCTATAATGATCCGAAATACCATTCGATCGAGGCCTCCTTCAGTTCCCCGAACACGGGGAAAGTGGACACGGTTGCCACACGGGTGGCCTTAAGCGGCAAGAGTGGACAGGGCATCATCAAGGATTACACCGGCCGTGAAGTCCTTTCCAGTTACGAACCGGTCGATGTGTTAGGTACCACCTGGGCATTTATTTCGGAACTGGATGAAGCCGAGGCCTTTAGCTCCATCACCGGACTGCGATGGGTGATCGGCATTGTGGCGCTCATTGCGCTGGCCGGCATCCTGTTTGTTGCATGGTTCATTACCCAGAGCATCTCCTCACCGATCAATCGAATTATCGAAAAGCTTCGGGCTGGATCTGAACAGGTCAACAATGCATCGAGCCAGGTATCTTCGGCGAGTCAGTCGCTGGCGGACGGCTCCTCGGACCAGGCGGCCTCCATCGAAGAGACCTCTTCCGCCCTTGAAGAGATGTCCGCAATGACAAAGCAGAATGCAGACCATGCCGATCAGGCAAATATCATCATGGTAAAAGCCAGGGAAATCGTCGAAAAGGCCAATGAATCCATGGCAACGTTAACACAATCGATGTCGGAAATTTCCAAGTCGAGCGATGAAACCTCGAAAATCGTAAAAACCATCGACGAAATCGCCTTCCAGACAAACCTGCTGGCACTCAATGCCGCGGTGGAAGCGGCCCGGGCCGGCGAAGCGGGTGCCGGTTTTGCAGTGGTCGCAGACGAGGTCCGCAACCTTGCCCTTCGGGCGACCGAGGCGGCAAAGGGGACCGCGGCACTGATCGAGCAAAATGTCAAGCGGATCACGCGCGGTTCTGACATCGTCAGCGACACCAATAAAGCATTTAAGGAAATGGCCGAATCATCGTCATCCGCCGAAGGGCTGGTTGCGGAGATCGCAACGGCTTCCAAAGACCAGGCCCACGGCATCAACCAGATCAGTGTGGCTGTGACTGAAATTGATCGCAAGGTGCAGGAAGCGGCTGCCACGGCGGAGGAATCCGCCGCCGCATCTGAAGAAATGAGTAAGCAATCCCAGGAAATGACGGAAATCGTAAATGAACTGGTTCTCATCATTGGATCGCAAGGAAGCAATCATCGGAAAGGCCATTCGATCATGACACCGAAACTGAAAGCCAACGTTGCGAAAAGCCAGGGACAAAAATCCATTCCCCGGTCTTTGCCCAAAGCGGGAGGGCATCGCCAATTAGGAGCCACTCCAAAAGGTGAAACGTCTCAGGAACTGCTGCTTGGAGACGGCGACGACTTTTAGCCCCCTGCAATCGATTCATTCAGCCATAACAATAATGCATTGGAACCAATACGAGGGTGTCCTGAATGCCAAGATCTGCGCGAATAGATGCGCCTGGCGCGCTACACCATATAATTTGCCGGGGTTTTGAGCGAAACCCGATATTTCGTAATGACCAGGATCGGGAGGATTTTCTTGAACGCCTCTCCCGGATCATTTCGGAAACCAAAACGACATGCTATGCATGGGCCCTGATCCCGAATCATTTTCATTTGCTGATACGAAACAACAGCACATCCATTACTTCGGTTATGCGCCGGCTTCTCACAGGGTACGCGGTGAGTTTCAACCAACGGCATAACCGGAAAGGCCGCCTGTTTCGGAACAGATATAAATCCATTCTTTGTCAGAAAGAACCTTACCTCCTGGAACTGGTCCGCTACATACACTTGAACCCCCTCCGTTCCAACCTGGTCTCGAATCTGTATGAACTCGATCATTATCCCTATTGCGGCCACGGCGCCATCCTGGGTACCATCGGGTCCCCGTGGCAGGAAACGGACGAATTTTTGAGCCAGTTCTCCGATGATCTATCGGAGGCAAGAAATCAGTATCGTCATTTTATTCAGAAGGGGATGAAACAGGGGCGAAGAGCGGAGCTTTCGGGCGGAGCATTATACCGCACCCCCCGGGGTTGGGAAGCACTTCAATCCTCAAAAGATATGAAGGCCCACCGAAAAGGAGACGAACGGATCCTTGGTGACAGCGAGTTCGTCCAGTCCGTCCTCGAACGCTCGAAAGAACACCTTGAACGATATTTTGCATTAAAAGCAAGTGGTTATACACTTGAAACGGTACTCAGGCGAGTGTCGCAGCTGTTTGGTGTGCCGGTCAAGGCCATCATATCCGGCGGGAAACAACCCGATCGCGTCAAAGCCCGGAGTCTCGCGGCTTTCTGGGCGGTCAGAGAACTGGGGATGAACGGAACCCTCGTCGGACGAAAAATAGGTCTTACCCAATCGGCGGTGAGCAGGGCGGTCCAGCGGGGCGAGCAGCTTTCCGAGGAGTTGTCCATACCATTTGAAAAAGAGCGCCTCACCTGAAATACTGCCAGCGGATATCGAAGGGCCTGAAAAACAATTCGGCCGGCGGAAAAATCTCCGCCGGCCGAATCTTTCTGGAGCATCTGCTTCAGGTACTTGGAATCATTAGAACTTGACCGACAGAACCGCGCCATAGGTTCTCGGCGGGCCGATCATCATATCGCTTGTTTGCCCCTGCACCATGATGCTGCGTTTGACAGCGTAATCCTCGATGTTTTTCACGTATCCCGTAAGAGACCACAAGTGGTTCGGATGAATATAGACCAGGGTGAAATTGCTGATATGATAGGGCTCCTGGGTGGCCGCCTTGGAGACATCCGTTTGCGTGATGACGATTTGGTTCGTGACCTGATCCCGTTGAACCCCGGTAATCGTATCCAGGAAATACATCTTGAAGGAAGACTGGTAGCGGGAATCGAACCTCGGGGAGAGCGTCCCGCCGTTCCAGAGCGGAATGTCGTAGTTGAGGGTCAGGTTGACGGTCCACTTCGGGGCGAATGTCATATCCTTTCCGCTGTAATCCAGATCGGGTACCCCCAGTTCATTGGTAATCGTGAGAAAATCGAAAAACAGTTTCGAGAAATATTTTCTCAGATAGGAAACCGAAAGATCCGCCCTGAATCTATCCGTCACCATGGTAGAGGTCTGGAGATCCACCCCGTATACATTGGCATCGCCCGTGGTCTTGGCGTTCTCGTCTTGGGCGGTCCCGTCCATGCCGGGGCCCATTCCGGTGGCCACACCGTCGAGAAGCGTGTCAACGCCGATGTCGAACTTCCCGTTTCCGTTCGTATCGACATAGTCAAGATGTCCGTTCGCAACACCGCCGTAATTATCGGTCACGGTGCCGACGCCGGTAACCGCCATATAGTTTTTATACTTGTAGTAGTATGCGGAGGCGTTTACCTGAACCCGGTTGTTCAGGAACCTGTTCTTAGCACCCACGGTAAAGGATTTCAATTTTTCCGGCGGAAACGCGGAACCGTCCGGCCGGGTTCCCATGCCCTGGGTCCGATAGCTTGTCGAAAAACTGGCGAACAGCATCGAGTTCGCCGCCAGATCGTATTCCACTCCAAGTTTGTAGTCCGGACTGGAATAGTTCATATCCACGATCTCCGGCTGGTTGTTGTTTCTTCCGCTTTCAAGGTTCCAGCTATAAGTCTTTTCGTCGGTGTACCGAATCCCGCCGGTGGCCCGGAGGGTGTCCGTTACGGGGTAAGTCACATTGCCGTAAACCGCCCGGGTCTCCTGGTCCATATAACTATGGCTATAACTGGTTTCTACCAGCGTATCGGCATATTTTTGGTTCCGATAGACATCATCCAGCGAATGATAGTAGACGGCGCCCCCGATCCATTTGAAACTGAAATCTTCCGGGGAGGTCATCCGTGCTTCAACGCTCTTTTCAAAGCCGGTTTGTTGCTGCCAATTGAGCATCTCCGCATTCATACGCCCGTCCCACTGGAGATTGTTTGTCTCGTTGTTACGAGGGGTATAGGACGGAATAACGGTCAACGATCCGATTCCCGTATCCCAGTTGATTTCACCTGAATACTTTTTGTCGATTTTATCGTTACTTGGCAGGGCCGTAGCAGCGGTCCCCCCCTGTCCAGACTGGGCTTCCCAGGGATTCGTCACCTTTTCGCCGCTCGAAATATAATGGCCATCCTGTTTATCAAAGATTTCAACGCCGCCGAATCCCTGACCTCCGGATTTTGAATACTCGAATATTCCCGTTACGGAAAACTTATCTGAAGGCTGGTACAGCGCCTTGAGACGTCCCGACTTGGTATCTTCATCTTCCGCGCCGTTTGTCAGGTATCCGTCTCTTTTCAAGTAGGAACCCGCCACACGCAATGCAAGTTGGCTCAAGATCGGAACGTTGACGACCGCTTCCGCGTGTTTCAACCGATAGCTTCCGCCCTCCAGAGTTACCGACCCTTCAAACTTATCCAATTTCGGGCTGGCGGTCACGACGTTTACGACACCGCCCGGGGAGGGGCTGGCATACATGGTACTCTGGGGGCCGAAAAGGACCTCCACCCGCTCGATATCGTAGAGGTTGTCTCCGGCGCTGTTCCGGTTGGTGTAAGAGCCGTCCATGTTCACGGCAACGGTCGGGGTGGAAGCTTGCATTCCCTGGAAGGCAGGATTGTCGTTGCTCATGCCACGCAGCGTCACCCGCATTCCGTCCGACATTTTATTGATAAAAATGTTGGAAACGGTTGAAAGAATCTGATCGATATCGGTTTTACCGAGATCTTTAATGGTATCACCCGAAATGGTTTCCATGGCGATGGGAACCTTCTGCTGATTTTCCGATCGTTTCTCGGCGGTTACCGTAATTTCCTCAAGCATGAATTCGTCACTCGAACCGGTTTTTTCCTGGGCATAGGCCGAAAATAGACCACCGAGTGTGAACACGGTGCCAAGCGTGAACATAAGAAAATACATTAAAATACGTTTTCTCATTTCTCCTCCTAGTGTTAATTGTGTCTAATATAAGCTATCCATCATGATGGTTCCCCACATGATGGATCCCCCCCTTGATGTTGTTCCGGTTTGGCTTTCCGGACCAACACACTGAGGCGATTCATATCCCCTCTTCCGCCACTTCAGCGGAAGCTGAAAAATATTGAAGGTTTTAAATATATGATTTTGGGTTAAGAAATTTTTCTATTTTTATATTAATATTTGTTGGCCGTTATTTCACAACGCGGTCTTCGTGTAAAGCATTTACCGCCGCCTTAACAATTCTTTACTTTCGCCTGTTGTAACGTTTCGCCTGGAATAAAGCATGGCCGAGTTGCCTTTATATGCGAGTGTCTTGCACCTGCTCCCAAACACTGATATGAAATCCGGAATCGGCAGGCCCGGATCTGCCATATCGCAACAGATCGATACCCAGCAATTGAGGAGAATCACCCATGTCGAAAAACATGCGCCATCGCCGTATCCTTCTCCAGGTACCGCTTATACTGTCGCTGCTGATAGGGTGCCTTTTTCTCAACCTTCCAACCCGGGCGTTCGGTTTCTCTTTTGCCGTCATGAGCGACCCCCACGGGGCGAGCGATTCCTGGAAGAATACGCTCACCGAAGTCAGAGATATGACCGTCAACCCGGAGCCCAAATTCAGCAAAACCGTTTTTCTCCTGGTCACCGGCGACACCAATCCGATCGATCTGAGGTTCAAAGATTACACCGAAGTTTTCAAAAACACTTCCCCCATGCCAACGTTTCTGACGGTCATCGGAAACCACGAGTTTGACGACAGCGGCGGCATGCCCGGCGGTATGCCCGCAGGCATGGGAATGCCGCCCGAAGGGCAGAAGTCGCCGCCCATGATGCCCCCCCAAGGCAGCGAAAAACAGCCCTCCGCTTCGAAAGCGCCGGAAACAGCAGGGCGGGGGCCTTCTCCGAACGGCGTCATCCAGGCCCCTGGAAATCCGCCCGGCATGTATCCGAACAACGGGGATCCGAACATCATTGATATCGATTTCATCAAGGAGAAAATCATCTCCGCCATTCCCGGCGTGGTACGCATGAACGAGAATTCATGCAGCTATTACTATGACTACCAGAATGTCCGGATTATCTGTCTCGATGGGTACAGCGGGGACACCGGAAAGCAGGGAATCATCAACGACACCGGGCGAAAATGGACCGAATCGGTTATCAAATCCGCACCGGAGAATATCGATCATATCTTCGTCGCCTTTCACGCCCCGGCGTTTCCAAGGGTCCGCCACACCCACGATTCCTTCAATGCGGACCCAACGCAGCGCAATGCCTTCTGGAACATGCTGATGGCGCACCGGGACCGGGTCCGGGCGGTTTTTTGCGGCCATACCCACTACTACAACCGGATGCGGGTATCGGATCCGGCGGACGGCCCGGCCAACGATTTCACCGTGACGCCCGATGAGCCCGGGGGGATTTATCAGGTAAATGCCGGCTCCACGGGGAACGGGAATAAAAACACCTTTGTCAGGGTCGAGATAGATGGTAAAAATATCGTTTTCAGAGCCTATGAAGCGGAAAACGGAAAGGCGCAGCCCTTTTCGGTTCTGGACGAATGGCGAATCGATGGAGGAAAATGAAATGAACATGAAACAGATAACGAATAAATTTTTTATTGTTTTAATGTCTGTTGTCTTGATCTCTGCAATCACCGGAACGTCAATGGCCCAGGAAGAGGCCACGACCCAGGAAACGACTCAGGAGAAGAATTGGGAAGACTCTGCGGAACTCTCTTACGTCCAGACCGGCGGTAATACCGACATCCTGACCTTTTCGGGCAACAACCTGGTCAAATACAAGTTTTCCGAAAACTGGAAGGGAAGCTGGAAGGTTGGCCTTCTGTATGGCAAGACGGACGGAGTTAAAAATGCCGAACGTTATAATTCCGACCTGCGCATGGACTACAATGTCTCCGATGTATTGTACTACTATGCCAAGGGCGGCTGGTTGAAGGACGAATTCGCGGGTATCCGAAGACGGCTCTATCTCGGTCCCGGCGCGGGCTACAACCTCCTGACCGGAGATCGCAACTTTCTGTCCGTGGAAGCCGGTTTAAATTACGCGAAAGAAAAGTATACCGATAACACCGACGAAAACTTCATGGAGGGTAGATTTCAGGGCAAGTACGAATATGTTTTCAACAAAAAAACCAAATTCGACCAGGATATTGAATACCTGCATAACTTTAAAGATTCGGGCAAATTCCGCATCAACACCCTCACCGGGCTCACAACCCGGTTGACGGACATGTTCTCTCTGAAAGTCAGCTATGAAATGAATTTCCAGAATGAACCGAATCCCGACACACTGAAGAAGACCGACACAACCTTTTCAGTAGCCCTGGTGGTGAATTTCTAACCCCATCCGGCACAGGCTGCCGGATGGGAGCTTTCAGCAATCAGCGATCAGCCGTCAGATAACAGGTCGTATTAAAGCGTTTTTGGCTGAACGCTGATAGCTGACGGCTGATCGCTTCCTTTTAATACTTCCCCATCGCCCGTTTCGGCACAGTTGCCGCTTTTCTTCTTGACATAGGTTTTCCATACTTGATAGGTGTCGGCGAAACTATACGATATCCGGTGGCCCCTTGTCGGGGCATAATAGGGAATCCCGTGCAAATCGGGAACGGACCCGCCGCTGTGAGCGAGGACGACCCCCGCGATTAATTACCACTGCACCGAGAGCTTTTTCACGAATCGGTGCGGGAAGGTGCGGGCAGTAGAATGATTCGCGAGTCAGAAGACCTGCCGAATATTTGGAACCACTTGGTGGAGACGGTAAATCCCCAGGCTGATAGATGATTGGCTTGGGGTTTTTTTATGCCCTGGCCGCGGGAAAGGATGGACAAAATGATAAAAAAAATGATCGACCGAATTCTCCCCCTTGACCGGAACGCCATGACGGCGGCCGAACAGCACCAGGGACTGCTGGCCCTCCCGCCGGGAAGCCTTGGAAGACTCCACGAAATATCCATCAAAATGGCGGGGATCACCGGTGCCCCCCGTCCGGATATCAAACACCTGGGCATTATCACCATGGCAGGGGATCATGGTGTGGCCGACCAGGGTGTCAGCCAGTTCCCCCAGGCGGTTACACGGGAAATGGTCCTGAATTTCGCCCGGGGCGGAGCGGCCATCAATGTGCTCACCCGGCATGTCGGCGCCCGGCTCACGGTGGTGGACATGGGGGTTGCAGGCCCCCCAATGGATATAGACGGCAACCTCGGGAATGGTGTCCGATATCTCAGCCATAAAATCGCCCCCGGCACCCGGGATATTTCGGTGGGACCGGCCATGAGCCGTGAGGAAGCGGTTCGGGCCGTTGAAACGGGTATCCGGGTCTTCATGGAAGAAAAAGAGCGGGGTCTCGATGCCGTAGGCACCGGAGACATGGGAATCGCCAACACGACACCCTCCTCGGCCATTGCAGCGGCCATGCTGAAAGCGGATCCGGCCCAGGTCGTAAACCGGGGCACCGGTATCGATGATGCGGCTCTGGAGAATAAGATCCGGGTGGTGTCCCGGGCGCTTGAAGTCAATCGACCCGACCCGGCCGACCCGGTGGATGTGCTCGCCAAGGTGGGCGGGTATGAAATCGGCGGCATTGCCGGCGTGATTCTGGCCGCCTGCGCCCATCGGATCCCGGTGGTGGTAGACGGGTTTATCTCCACTGCCGGGGCACTTCTGGCCTCCGGCTTTCATCCCCATGTCAAAGATTATCTTTTCTCGGGCCATCAGTCGGCGGTGGAGGGACACCGGATGATGCTTGATGCCTTGGGGCTCTCTCCCCTCCTCGATCTTGGAATGCGCCTGGGGGAAGGCACCGGTGCGGTTCTGGGGCTTTCGCTTCTGGCCGCCGCCTCACGGATTTCCACCGAGATGCTGACGTTTGAAGAGGCAAGCGTTTCGAATGCTGTAGAAGGCTAAAAAAAATATATTTATCCTCAGATTACGCAGATTTACGCAGATTAACACAGAAAGTTGTGTGAATGATTTTTCAAACCTGCATAACACTGCGTAATCTGTGGATGATTTTATTGCTATGGTTCTTTTTTTAATCTGCGTAAATCTGCGTAATCTGCGGATAATTCTGTTTCAATGTGTCTTTTCAATCTGTGGATAATTTTTTTCAACGTTTCTTTTCAATCAGTGGATGATTTTGTTGCAGGGATGGATTTCCATACCCCCCCCAAAAAATATGAGCGCCCAGGCACCAATTTAAGAGACCCCCGCAAAAAAAGTATGAGTATCTCAAATAAATGATTTCCAACCCCTCACAAACAGCTTGATCTACGTCCTGCTATCGTGTATGTTGTTTCGAATGATCCATTGTGCCCTGTTGCCCCCCTTTTTTCGATGGGCTTGTCTGCACATCGATCACACTTCGCCCGATTTAACAGGCGATATTCCATAAACAATGCCGAGCAGAGGATAGTAAGATGAAATTCTGGCGTGTTCCGCTTGACTTCGAAGTTATTGAGATTACAAAAGGAACTGTTTTTATAATTGATGACCGATGCAAGGGATGCGGATACTGCATCGAATTCTGCCCACGGGACATCCTGAGTTTCTCCAGCCGTTTCAATAAAAAAGGATACCACCCTCCGGAAGCGCTCAGGCCGGACGATTGCGTCAACTGCCACTATTGCGAAATCATCTGTCCGGAATTTGCCATTTATTCAGTAGAAACTGCCGCAACGACCGCCGCAGGCTGAATATGGGTAGATGGTCAACCAATGTCCAAGCAATATGCTTGGCCCAAACTTTGTGCCTCTGTGCCTTTGTGCCTTTGTGCCTTGATCGGAAACAATAACCATGAAACCAGCCGTTCTTACCGGTGAACACTACATTACAGGGGATGAGGCATGCGCCGAGGGGGCGCTCGCGGCCGGCTGCCGATTTTTCGGCGGCTACCCCATCACGCCTGCCACTGAAGTTGCCGAACGGATGTCCCTCCGGCTCCCCCAGGTGGGAGGTACCTATATCCAAATGGAGGATGAAATCGGCGCCATGGCCGCCATTCTGGGAGCCTCCTGGGCTGGGCAGAAGAGCATGACCTCCACTTCAGGTCCCGGATTCAGCCTGATGATGGAAAATATCGGCCTCGGGGTCTGCACGGAAACCCCTTGTGTGGTTGTCAATGTCCAGCGGGCAGGCCCCTCCACGGGACTTCCCACCATGGGCGCCCAGGGAGACATGATGCAGGCCCGGTGGGGCTCCCACGGTCACTATGAAATCATCGCCCTGGCGCCCTCCTCCGCCCAGGAAATTTTTGAATTGACCATTACGGCTTTCAACCTCAGCGAAAAATACCGCACGCCGGTGCTCCTCATGACCGATGAGGTCATCGGTCACATGAGCGAAAAAGTGGTCATCCCCGAAGCCGGAGCCATCAAAACCGTCTCCCGGCCCACGCCCAAGGGCCGCAAAGACCGTTTCAAGCTTTTCAAACCCGCCGAAAACGGCGTAGCTCCCATGCCGGCTGCCGGTGAAGGGTACCATATCCACGTCACCGGCCTGACCCATGACGAGCGGGGGTATCCCATCATGTCGGTGGAGACCCAGGACGAAATGGTAACGCGGCTCACCCGGAAGATCCTCGACAACCGCGACGACATTATCATCACCGAGGAGCATCTTCTGGAGGACGCTGAAATCGTCCTGGTTTCCTATGGAATATCGGCCCGGACAAGCCTGGCAGCCATGTATGAGGCGCGGGCCATGGGCCTGAAAGTGGGCCTGCTCCGCCTGCTCACCGTCTGGCCGTTTGCGGAAGAAAAGATCCGATCCCTGGCGGCCCGGGTCAAGGGGTTTGTGACGGTAGAAATCAATATGGGCCAGATCCATCTGGAAGTGACGCGGACTGCCGGCGGAAAGGCACCGTGTCATCTGGTGGGCCATGCCGGCGGCACCGTCATCACCCCGCAGCAGGTCATCGATAAAATCAAGGAGGTCTTCTGATGGCGCTAACCGCACAATATCCTGAAATACCAGAACTTTCGCACCCTTTGGACGATCTGATTCGAACCGACCGCATTCCTCACATCTGGTGCACGGGATGCGGGATCGGCACCGTCTTTTCCTCCTGTTTGACGGCCATGAAGGCAAGCGGCATCGACCTTGAAAAAACGGCCATGGTCTCCGGTATCGGCTGCTCGGGACGTGCCGCCGGTTACATCAAGCTCGATTCTTTTCATACCACCCATGGCCGGGCCATTCCCTTTGCCACCGGGCTCAAGCTTGGGAATCCGGATTTGAACGTGACGGTGTTCAGCGGAGACGGGGATCTTTTCGCCATCGGCGGGAACCATTTCATCCATGCGGCCAGGCGCAACATTGACATGACGGTTATCTGCGTCAACAATCTGACCTACGGCATGACCGGCGGTCAGGTGGCGGCCACAACGCCCAATCTGGCAAAGACCACCACCACGCCCTCGGGAAACCCGGATTCCCCGTTCAACCTGCCGCTTCTGGCCTGGGCTTCCGGTGCCACCTACGTGGCCAGGTGGACCATGCTGCATATCCGGGAACTGACCGATTGCATCCAGACCGCCTTAACCAAAAGCGGATTCTCGTTCATCGAAGTCCTGGCGCCGTGTCCCACGAACTACGGCCGCCGAAATAAGGAAAAGGCCCTGGACACATTGAAACTCTATCAGGATAAAACCATTATCCGGAACAATGCCGATCCGGCGGATCTGGACATCGATTTTCACAAGGGCGGCGTGGTCCTGGGTGAATTCGTCAACCGGGAACGCGCCACCTGCATCGAAAACTACGACCGGACATGCAGAATTTTGTAACTGTTTTTATTGTAACTAACTTTGTGCCTCTGTGCCTTTGTGCCTTTGTGCCTTATTTACTATGTGCCTCCCCTGTGAAACGGGGACGAGGAACTCGCAATGCAAAAACGAATCATCATTACAGGCTTCGGCGGTCAGGGCATAATCCTGGCCGGCCGCATTGTCGGTAAGGCTGCCGCCATCGGCGACAAGCTTGAAAGCTCCCTGGTACAGTCCTATGGCCCTGAATCCCGGGGGGGCGCCTGCAGCGTCCAAGTGACCATCGCCGACAGCCAGATCTACTATCCCTATATCAATACCCCGGACATCCTCGTATGCATGTCCCAGGCCGGTTACGAGAAATACCAGGACCAATTGCTTGGGGAAACGGTGCTGATTGTCGACCAGGACCTTGTAAAACCTCTGGCCGGCCATGATTTCTTCGCCATCCCGGCGACCCGTTTTGCCGAGGAGATGGGCCTTAAGATGATGGCCAACATCATCATGATCGGCTTTTTTGCCGGGATCACCGAGGCGGTTTCCCTGGAATCCGCCCGGGATACCGTCGCCCAGTCCGTCCCCCCGAAAACAGTAGAGACAAATCTCAAGGCGTTTGAACGCGGCTGGGAATTTGCAAAAGCGACCCTGAAAAGCCGACGAAAAAAGGCGGCCGGCCAAATAGGAGTGGTGGCATGAATAATTCGAAAAACCGGCTTCACAACGTAATGATCCTGGGCGGAAACCCCGCAGGTATCGCCGCCGCCAATAAACTGGGGGAACTCGGGATCCCCGTCACCCTGGTGGAGGCCGACGCGGACCTGAACCAGAAGCTGTCCTCGGAAGCTTACCGGCTGGACTCGAGAGTTCCATTCAACCATGCCCATCGACCCGGCCTGATCCGGATTCTTCGAAATCCGGCCATTCGCTGTATTCTGCCGGCGAAGGTTCGGAAGATCCGGCACAGCCAGCAGGGGTTTAATGTTCAGATCGACCGGGAACAGACTTTTGTGGATTCCGACCGTTGCACCCTGTGCGGACAGTGTGTGGCTATTTGTCCGGTTCAAAACGGCGACGGAACCAAACCGGTTCGCGTCAACAGCCGTTTCAGTCTCCCGGGCCGGGCCGTGATCGACAAGCTCCGACAACCTCTTTGCCAGGAGAACTGTCCCCTGGGAGTCAATGCACAAGGGTATATCGCCCTTGCCCGGGCAGGTAGATATGCCGAAGCCCTTTCGCTGATCCGCCGGGACAACGTACTGCCGGCCATATGCGGCCGTATCTGCACCCACCCCTGTGAAAACGCCTGCCGCCGGTCGGATCTGGATGCCCCCCTGGCCATCCGGGATATCAAACGGTTTCTGGCGGACACCGAACTTGAAGAAAAACCGAAACACCGGCAAGCGCCTTCGCCCACCCGGCCGCAAAAAATCGCCGTCATCGGGAGTGGTCCCGCCGGTATTGCAGCCGCAACGGATCTTGCCCGGCAGGGGTTCGGGGTCACCATCTTTGAAAAGGAAAAAAGCGCGGGCGGCCTGCTCCGTTTCGGCATCGGTCCCCACCGGCTGCCACGGGACATCCTGGACCGGGAACTGGAGGCCATAAAGTCCGAAGGGGTTCAGATTGTCACCGGCCGCTCGGTTCATATCCCCCGGGATCTTCCCGAACTTCACAAGGCTTATCAGGCGGTGATTTTGGCCACCGGTTCCTGGGCGGACCGCCGACTGGGCGTACCGGGCGAAGACCTGAAAGGGGTCCAGGGATGCCTGGAGTTTCTGGCACCGGTCTACCGAGGTGAAATCACCAGTTTCAACGGGAATGTCGCGGTTATCGGCGACGGCAACGCGGCGTTCGACCTGGCCAGGACTTTGAAACGCCTGGGGGCCGAGGTCACCATGCTCTCCTGGTTTTCCAAGGAGAAAATACCGGCAGACCCCCATGAGGTAAAAAGTGCGCTTGAAGAAGGCATCCTTATACAGGATCAGGTCCAGGTGGCGGCATTTATCGGCAGTGAAGGCGGCCTGCAAACGCTTCGTCTGCAGCCGACCCGGCCCGGCCCCTGCGATGCCAATGGAATTGCCTGGCCGGAAATCGATCCCGAGGGCAAGGAATTTGAACAGGCCTTCGACCATGCATTTGTGGCCATCGGTCAGACCGGAGCGTATCGAAGTTCCCATGCCGGAAAGGGTCTCGATATCAGCAGCCGCGGACTCATTAATGTCGACGATCGCGGGCGGACCGGCATGAACGGCATCTATGCCGCCGGCGATGCCGCGACCGGCGCCACATCCGTTGTCCAGGCCATGGCCCAGGGACGCAAAATCGCGGGCACGATCATGAAGGACCTGGCCGGCGTGGAAATTCCAGGGCGACTAACTCCACAGCGGCCCGCAAACCGAGACTTCAAACCTGTTTCGGGCCTGCCCAGTGAACCCCGGGTATGCATGCCGGAGGTATCACTTCCCGAACGAAACGGAAGCTTTGCCGAAGTCGCCCTCGGATACGACGAAAACCAGATGCTGGACGAAGCCTCACGCTGTCTACAATGCGGCAGTTGCTCCCAGTGCCTCGAGTGTCTCAAGGCCTGCGAGGCCAACCAGGCCATCCGGCATGATGAAAAATTCACGGAATTGACTGAAAATACCGGAGTTCTGATCGTGGCCGATGCCTCCATGGCACTGAATGTCCGGGGGGAAGACGTCATTCGGGCGTATGGTCCGCCCACCGCCAAAGGCGATGTCCATGCCATGGTTCAGCGCGGATTTTCCGCGGCGGCCAAAGCCATGCTCCTCTTGCAGGAGACGGCTACCCGGCTCAAGGGTCACGGCTTTTCATTCGTTCCGTTGGACACGGGACTGACCAAAGAGGTTCGCATCGGCGTCTTTGCCTGCCGCTGCAACGATTCCTTTGGATGGTCTTCGGAAATGGACGCCCATCTGGACGGCCTGGCGGCCACGCGGGACATTGTCCATACCGAAGCGCTGGCTTCCGCCTGTATTCCCGAAGGCATCACGCGGATACTGGATGTCGTCAGGGAAAAAGCGTTGACGCGGGTGGTGCTGGCATCCTGCGTCTGCTGTCCGCTGGACTACATCTGCAGCGCCTGTACGGACCAGCGAAGCCGTCTCAAGGATGGTCTTTTCAGCGGTACCGGGCTTAGCCGCTCCATGGTCCAGACCTGCAATCTCCGGGGAGAAGTGCTGCGGCTGATGGCAAAGGACGAACCTCTTGCAGTCGATTCGTTCAAAGGGCTCATTGACCGCAGCGTGGGACGCGCTTCCAAACTGCTCCCCTTCCCCGCGCCGGCACGGACCTTCAACTTCACCACCGCCGTGATCGGCCAGACCGAAGCGGCCGTTACCAGTGCATTGACCCTTGCCCAGCTCGGATTTGAAATTTATATGTTCGGCACCGTCAAGCATCCTCTGGCCAGTTGTCCCGACCACCCCAACATCCATGGTTTTATTGGATCGGAAGTTGTTGCCGTCAGCGGAACGCTGGGCAATTTCCAGGTCCGGGTCCGGACCGGGGATGTGGACAGAAAGTTTACGGTGGGCAGCGCCATTCTCGGTGAAAAATCGCGAAATATCGCTCTGTATCATACCCATCGGGATCTCCCCGGGAAAACGGTGCAGTCGGAAATGCAAAAGCCCCATGAATTGGGAATCCCCTTTTTATATCCCGGGACCACCTCCATTCCCGGTCTTTTTCTGGCAGACCCGCCCGGTATCCAAATATCCAAAAATACCCAGGGCATGGCCGCCGCCGCCCTGGCCGCCGCCGCCATTCCCAGGGGGCCGAGGCAGTACCGGGGGTTTCTGGTTACCATTAAAGAAAACCTGTGCAGAAGTTGCGGCCGTTGCCTTCAGGTTTGCCCATATCAGGCCATTTCACTGAAACCCAACGGTCTGGGAAGCTTCATCGCTTCTGTGGACGCGATTCTGTGCAAGGGGTGCGGCAACTGCATTTCAGTCTGCCCGTCGAATGCGGCGGACAGCCCGTTCAGGGATCAGGCTTATTTGGAGCAGACCCTGGAGGAGTTGCTGGTGGGGTGACGGAAAACAACAATAACCGGTGGACGTAGTGGACTTGGTGGACTGAGTGGACGAAGTGGACACAACGAACGGAATCATGCCGTTTTGTCCACTCCGTCCACCACGTCCACTTCGTCCACCCCGTCCACTAAACCAATGACCAATGACTGAAAACCAAATGACCAACACAACCGAAGATTTCAAAATCATCCTTTTCTGCTGCAACTGGGGTCCCCATGCCGCTTTCCTGACCCTCCAGGATCAGCAGGCGGACATTCCGCCTGAAATCAAGATGGTACGCATCCCCTGCAGCGGCCGCATCAGCAAGGCGCTTTTATTCAAACCCTTTGAGATGGGAGCCGACGGCGTCCTTCTGATGGGGTGCGAAGCGGGCTCCTGCCGGTATGGCAGCGGAACCTCCACCGCCCGGAAAAACACGGACGATACTCGAAAGATTCTCGCCCTGCTGGGACTTGGAGAAGATCGGCTTTGTCTGAAAAATTTTCTGCCGGACGAATCGGGAGCCCTCCTGCTCTTCCTTAAAGAATTCGTGGCCGAGGTGAAACGGATGGGCAAAAGCCCTATCCGACCACAGGTTTCCCAATGGGAAGAGGCTGAACAGCTCGACAGCCCCGAAGCCATCGTCTCCGCCCATGATGTCTTCTCCTGCCAGGATTGCGGAAAATGCACCTCGGCATGTTCCCTGGCATTGGCGGGAAAGCCCTTCTCTCCCCGGGCGGTGGCCGGTGAGATTATCGCCGGACGGGCCGATACCCCCGAAGTGAGGGACGCGGTAAACGCATGCCTGACGTGCGGTGTGTGCTACGAACGGTGCCCGTCGGCCGTCAACTTCCCTGAATTTATAAAGGACATGCGGGGATATTACCATCGTCGCAATCTGACCGAAGCACCGGTCCATGGCGGATTTTTTCAAAGCATGATGCGCGCCATGACCTCAGAGGACCTGAAGCCCCGCAGGTGGCAACACCTGCCCGGCAAGATCCGAATCCGGAAGGACAGCCCGGTTCTCTTTTTCGGGGGGTGCGCCGCCTACTTCGATATTTTCTTCGGGGAATTTCTCCAAGTCAAAACCCGGGGAATACTGGAGGACAGCCTCCGCCTTCTGAATTTCTTCGATATCGAGCCGGCGGTGCTCGAAAACGAACGCTGTTGCGGCCATGATCTCCTCTGGTCCGGAGACCGCTCGGGGTTTATACGACTGGCCCGTCTCAACGCCAAGGCCATTGAAGAAAGCGGCGCCCAGGAACTGATTACGGCCTGCGCCGAATGCCACCACACGCTTCTCAACGAGTATGCCCGTTACGGGGTTGAATTACCGGTGAAAGTCACCCACATGCATGCCTTCCTGGAACGGGAAATCGAAAAAGGTGCCGTGGGATTCAACCCTCTGGGAGTTCGGGTAACGTTTCAGGATGCCTGCCGCCAAAGCCGTTTTAACGGCCAGCCGGAGTTGCCCCGAAAACTGATTCGTCATTTTGCACCGGAGGACATGAAGGACTTTACAGAACCCGGCGCCGGTGCCTCATCCACATGCTGCGGCAACAGCGCATGGATCGGCTGCGACAGCTACAGCAAGGCCATGCAGGTTCAACGGCTGGCCCGGGCCAAAAGCTCCGGCAGCCAGCTGATGCTCACGGCCTGCCCGAAATGCCAGATCCACCTCCGGTGCGCCATGGGAGACGCCTTGCGGGGCGATGAACTGAAAATGGAGGTGATGGACATCACCAGCGCCATCGCAAAAACCATCTACTGGGAGTAAGAATAAGACAGGAACGTACTATGAATGAACTGAAAACCAAATCAACCATCGACCCGGTATCTGCAGGCAGGGGGGATGACTCCCTCCGCATCGGTGTTTACGTGTGTCACTGCGGTCTGAACATCGCCCAGAGCGTCGATTGCGACGCGGTTGCCGTCGATGCCGCCAAGCTTCCCGGTGTCGCCGTTTCCAAGGGAATCGGTTATGCCTGCAGCGAACCCGGACAGCGGGAAATCCGGGAGGACATCGAAGAACACGATTTAAATCGCATCGTGGTGGCCTCCTGCTCCCCCCGGCTTCACGAACCCACCTTTCGCCAGATGCTCCAGGCCGCCGGTCTCAACCCATATCTTCTGGAAATGGCCAATTTAAGAGAGCAGTGCAGCTGGGTGCACATGCACGATCGCGGCGCCGCTACCGCCAAGGCCTACGATCTGGTGAAAATGGCGGTGGCCAGGGCGGGCAGCCTCGCACCCCTCACGGAGGCAAAACTGCCCATGACCCAGCGCACTCTGGTCATCGGCGGCGGCGTGGCAGGCATTCAGACCGCCCTGGATCTTGCGGACAACGGGTTTGACGTGGTCATGGTGGAAAAACGCGCCTCCATTGGGGGTGTCATGGCGCAGCTCGATAAGACCTTCCCCACCATGGACTGCAGTATCTGAATTCTCGGTCCGAAGATGACGGATGCCGGTCGGCATCCCCGAATTACGATCCACACCTTGAGCGAGGTGACGGATGTCAAAGGCTATGTGGGCAATTTCGACGTCAAAATCGTCAAGAAAGCCCGGTACGTGGACGAAAAGGAATGCACCGCCTGCGGCGACTGTGCCAAGGCCTGTCCCGTGGTGCGCCCGGACGAATTCAACATCGGCCTTTCCTCCCGGAAGGCCATCTATTCCCCGTTTCCCCAGGCGGTACCCTCGGCCTATGTACTGAACCCGAACGAATGCCTGGGAAACAACCCGACGGTGTGCAACAAATGCTATGAGGCCTGTGAAAAGAAGTGCATCGATTTTCACATGTCCGATGAAACCATCAGCGAACGGGTGGGCACCATTGTGGTGGCCACGGGCCTTTCGCCCCATGACCCGACGATCCTGGACGAATACGGATATACGCGGTTCGAGAACGTACTCACGAGCCTGGAATTCGAACGCCTGGTCAATGCCGGCGGCCCCACCCAGGGGAACCTGCTCAGGCCGACGGACCGGAAAAAGCCCAAATCGGTGGGGTTTATCCAGTGCGTGGGCTCTCGTTCCGCAAGGCGGGGGCGATCCTACTGCTCCAATATTTGCTGTATGAACACCATCAAGAGCACCCTGGTCCTCAAGGAGCATTATCCGGACATGGAGGTCAAGGTTTTCTATATCGACATCCGAGCCTTCGGCAAAGGATTCGAGGACCTCTATACCCGAAGCCGCCGCACCGGCACCCACTATGTCCGGGGCCTGCCCGGAAACGTCGAGGAGCTTCCGGGCGGTGGCCTTCGGGTGGCCGTGGAAAACACGGCCAGCGGCAGCCTGGATTTCTATGAGCTGGATATGCTGGTATTGGCCGTGGGAATGGAACCGGCCCCGAGCACCCAGAGGCTCCAGGAGATGCTGGGGCTGCAACTCACCTCCGATGGTTTCTATCTCGAAGCCCATCCCAAACTGCAGCCGGTGGATGCCGCCACCCGGGGGGTTTTCTACGCCGGGTGCGCCGAGGGTCCCAAGGACATCAAGGAGAGTGTTACCCAGGCATCGGCGGCAGCGGTTCGGGCGATCCGTTTGATGCAGGCGGACCAGATCACCGCCGAAGCCATCACTTCGGAAATCGATCCGGATCTGTGCAAGGCCTGCGGGAAATGTGCCGAGGTCTGCCCGTACAATGCCATCACCGTGGACCCGAAGAAAAAACAGCCGGCCACGGTGGCCACAGCGGCCTGCAGCGGCTGCGGCACCTGTGCAGCGGAATGTGCCTTCGGTGCCATCACCATGCATCACTTCACGGACGGACAGATCGTGAATCAGATCGATGCGCTCCTGGAAGATCGGCCCGAAGACAAAATCCTCACCTTTGCCTGCAATTGGTGCTCCTATGCCGGTGCGGACTACGCCGGGGTGTCCCGGCTGCAGTATCCGCCCAATGCCCGGCTCATCCGCACCATGTGCTCGGGCCGGGTGGACGACAAATTTATCTGGCATGCCTTCAAGAAAGGAGCGCCGGTGGTCCTGGTCTCCGGCTGCCATATCGGCGACTGCCACTATATCGACGCCAACCACTGGACGGAAAAGCGCATCGAAAAGGTCCGCCGCAAAATGGAGAAACAGGGCATCCGCCCCGACCGCCTGCAGCTGGAGTGGATCAGCGCCGCGGAAGGCGTCCGGTTCGCCGGTGTCATGACCCGGATGGAAGAACTCCGGCAGAGCGTTTCGCGCCAGGAAATCGCTGAGACCGTGGCGATTCTTGAAGAGCGAAAATAAGACCGACAGCGCATATTACCGCCCCAGGGCAATCGCCCGTGGGCTGTAACGATGTCATCGGGGCCGGAATCGCCATCGGTATCGGGATCGAAAAGACTCGATTGCGAGCCCGATACCGGTGGCGACCCCGATAATGACATCATTCGATTTTACATGCGATCGTCCCCTGGATCCCGCCTACAAACCTCTTGACACGTTCGATCTCCCCCACATATACTTATGACATAAAAGGGAGGTGGAAAAATGCATTTTTCACAAGCGGACCTGTTTTGGGGGATGAGCATCGATTTCGTAAAATCAGCAACCGATCTGGCGGTTCATATCTCCTGCCGTGAAGGCGACAAGCTGTTCGACATCGGCGATCGGGCAGACCGTTTCTACGTTCTGTTGAAAGGCACCGTTACCATGGAGCGGGGAAAGGACAAGCTCTATGCCGCCGAAACGGCCGGGGAGATATTTGGCTGGTCCGCCCTGATCCACCGGGCCGAGTATGCCGCTTCTGCCACCTGCGGGTCGGATGCTGAACTGCTCAACATCAAAAAAGAACCGTTTTTAAAGCTTCTCGAAAATTCCCCGGAAGATAAAGCGAACTTGTATGAACGCCTGGCAAGAATGCTGGGCAACCAGCTTCTGGAAGTCTATATCACCGCCACCTGCTGAATTTTATAAAAAACCCCCTGTCTTCCGGAAAGACAGGGGGTTTTTTTGTTTTCATGAAACGATTCGATTAGAGCGCCAGAGGAATATCTCCCAGACTCAGATCGATTTTCGATGACACGTCTTCGATGGTTTTGCTCGCCTTGCCCTTTTTCAGGGTCAGGGTGAACATGCGATCGTCCTTAAGCCCACGGAACCAGAAATCTCCGAAATTATCCGTTTCCGCCGTGAACGTCTCGCCGGACTCGGTGTCTTTCAGGGTGCACTTGGCACCGATGATGACTTCCTTCTCTTTCGGATCGTACAGGGTCCCTCCGATAAACTTCTTCGGAAGTCCCTTGTAGTAAACCCGGGACTTGGTGCCGGCTTCGGGATTGAGCAGTTCCGCATCCTTGATGAAATCCGCAAAATCCGCCTCTTCGCCGAACTGAATGGCGCCGGTGGGGCACTGGTCCACGCACCGGGGCACCTTCCACTCATCGGGGCTGTTGTCCAGAAGGTGGGCACAGCCGGTACATTTCTGGGCGATATTCAGGCTTTCGTTGAAGTAGATGGCATTATGGGGACAGGTGTCAGCACACAGCTTGCAGCCCGTGCATTTTTCCGGCTCGATGAGCACCAGCCCGTCATCACGTTTGGTGATGGCGCCCACAGCGCAACTTGCGATACAGGGCGCATCGTCGCAATGGTGGCACATCTTCACCAGATAGGTAATTTTCACCTTGGGCACCTGGCCACGCACCAGTTCGGTGATACCGGTCCAGAATTGGCCCGTATCCGGCTGGGGCTTGGCATAAGGCGACCAGTCATTGGCTACATGCTCGTCCTTGCAGGCGACCTGGCAGCAGTAGCAGCCGTTGCAGATATCGAGATCTATTGCAAACACTTTCATTTCGCACCCCCTTTATGCAGCCAGGCCTCGAAGCGCAAACCGGAAGCCGGGTCATAATCCCTTTCAAATGCCTCGGGATAATCTCTTCTCCACTGATCCATCATCTCACCGGTCACCCGGGTGACTTCCACCAGATAGCCGCTGGTGGCCTGGCCGACGCAGCGTTTGGAAGTAATCCAGTCCCCGGAGATGGTGTTGATGGCGCCGCCGCGATCCAGTTTTCCGGGAATGATGGGATCATGCCGCGCCCCGTGGTCCACATAGGCCACGCCGGGCATCACGCGTTCCCAGACCCGGGCACCGCAGAGAACCGCACCCCGCTCATTGTGAACCATCACGATATCCCCCATCTTGATGCCGCGGGCTTCGGCTTCCGACGGATGGATCCAGACAGGCTCGTACATATAGCCGTCCCAGCCCCTTACCTTACAGGTGATGACTTCGCGGCTCCAGCTGATATCGTCGGCCTGGGAATGAACCCGCCACCTGCCGTGGTTGCTCATGCACAGCAGCGGTTAGGCATTGGCACGCCAGCTGCCACGGCGCTCGTCGTGCATTTCGCTCTTTTCCACCCATTTGGGAATGGGCGGACGTTCGGTATCGTCGGGGTAGTTTTTCGCAATTCGCTCGGAGTAGAACTCCAGTTTGCCGCTGGGGGTCGGCAGGGGGTTTTTCTCCGGATCATCGTAGAAAGCCCGCAGTCCCACCACGTCCTCTTCCCAATCCTCGGCCGTCGGCAGCACCACATACTGATTCTCCTTGAAGGTATCCCATTCGATTATCTTGTTGAGGTTCATGTTGTTGAAAACCTCTTTCTGCAGATCTTCGACGGTTTTGCCCTCGGAAAATTCAGCTTCTTTGCCCATCTTCTTGGCAACCTCCAGCACCGCTTCGTAGTCGCTCTTGGACTCGCCCACCGGCTCGATGGCCTTGTCCAGGAGGATGACCGAGTGATGCTGGGTGCCCTGACGGGTGTTGGTGACGATATCGTCCACTTCCATGTTGGTATTGGTGGGCAGAATGATATCGGC
>JBECKW010000218.1:0-8816 GCA_040235505.1 Desulfobacterales bacterium | reverse complement strand
AGTGAGAACTTCTGTCATATCAGCTTCTTAATATCGGAAATTTTCAATTTCAATGCAAATAAACGCAGTGAGAGGAAGGCCACTTTGTCATTGGGCTTCATTAACCTTGGCAGATCCCGGGCCTTCTGTTAATTTGCAGTATCAGGAATCCCGACAACTGCTCGGGATTAAAGACACCGACGGTAGTAACATTCGCTTTTCGCTGAATGCTGACCGCTGCCCGTCTCCCGTCACGCATTGGCGTGACTACGGAGGGTGGAATAGCTGACAGCTTTAAACAGGAGCCAATATGCCGATTCCCGGAAATCTTCTCACCACCGCCATGGCCGTCATGCCCCACACGGATGTGGAACGGGCTCTTGAAACAGCGACGTCGTTGGACGTCCCCTTCTGGCCGCAGCTTCCGAACCTGAGCTACCATGAGGATATGTACGTCCAGGCAGGGGAGCATTTTCCGGGGATAGTGCTGGACCTGGAGAAAAGGACCCTGCGCTTCTCCATGGATAAGTTCGCCGGGGAGTTGGAGGCGGCCATGGCGCATTTCGATGATCCGGCGCTTTTCGATATCAGCGAAACGTACTCGGCCGTCTACCACCGGTTTCTGTCCCTGGATCTTTCGGATCGGCCGGCCATCCGCGGGCAGCTCGAAGGGCCCATCAGCTTCGGATTCAATGTTCTGGATCAGGACGAACGCCCCATTCTCTTCGACGACACGGTCCGCCCTTTCATGCTGGAATTCATGGCCAAACGGGTCAATGTGCAACTGAAACGGCTTTCCGCCATGAACCCCAACGCTTTCATGTTTGTAGATGAACCCGGGCTCCAGTTCCTCTTTTCCGCCATGGCAGGGTATGGAGATCTCAAGGCCAAAAACGATCTGGATGTGTTTTTCTCTCTCGTGGACCGCCCCCGCGGAATCCACCTGTGCGGCAATCCGGACTGGGACTTTCTCCTGAATCTCGATCTGGATGTGCTTTCACTCGACATCTATACCAACGCCGAGGTTTTTTCGGCCTACGGCGCTTCCATCCGTCGGTTTCTGGACAGGGGCGGCGTCATCGTCTGGGGCCTGGTCCCGACCGGATTCGAAGCTTTTGCCAAAGAAGAAATCCCCACCCTTATAAACCGCCTTGAAACCGTCTGGGACGCGCTCTCCCGGAAAGGCATCGACAAAGCGCACCTTTTATCCAGAAGCATGCTCTCCCCCGCCACCTGTTGTCTGATCAATCCGGACAAAGAGAAAACGGTGGAAAGGGCGTTTGACGCCGTTTTGCAAATTTCCGGACGGCTCAGGGAGAAATACGGTCTAAGTTAATGCTGCGAGTTCATGGAGTGAATGGAGTGAATGGAGTGCCTTGAGTGCGCTTGAGTGCCTTGAGTTATGGGGTCGTTTCACTCCGTCGTTTATAAAAAGGCAGCATTCCTCAACTCTAGGCACTCTAGTGCACTCTATGAACTCTAGGCACTCGCCTTTCAACACTCTATGAACTCTAGGCACTTGCCCTGCCTGCCCTTACCCTTGACATCCCCCGGGCTTTAACATAATAATCGGTGGTTTTAAAAAACAGGACCGGGTCTAGCAAATGAACGGCAAACGCATTTTTTTAGCGGGAGGGGCGGTTGTTCTGGTCGGTGCCCTGATCTTTTTTTATGCCGCATTCCAACAGCCGGAAGCTTCGCATCAGACACCGGCAGGGGCGGCGGCGCCGGTATATCCCGCGGCTGAAACGACCCGTGCGCAGGTAAATCTTTATTTTTCAGGGCCTGACCTTACCAGCCTGGTGGCCGAAACGCGTGAGCTTCCGGACTCCGGCGATCCGGCGGCATTTGGGAAAAAGATCATTCAAGCCCTCATCGACGGTCCCCGGGGAAAAGGCGTTCGAACCCTTCCGGCGACGACAGAAGTCCGGGATGTGTTTATCACCGGTGATGGAACGGCTTATGTGGACTTTAACGAAAAAATATCCGAAGATCATCCCGGCGGAGTCCGGTCCGAACGACTCAGCATCTATTCGGTGGTCGATTCTCTGGTGCTCAACCTGGAAAATATCTCCGCCGTAAAGATTTTAATCGACGGCCGGGAAGCAGATACACTGGCCGGGCACATGGATCTCCGCTTTCCTTATAAAGCGAACATACTTCTGATAAAATGACAACAAAGACGCAAATTTCAAATATTCGCAACATCGGCATCATCGCCCACATCGATGCGGGAAAAACCACGGTCACGGAGCGGGTTCTCTACTACACCGGCCGGTCCCATAAAATCGGCGAGGTCCATGACGGGGAGGCGGTGATGGACTGGATGCCCGACGAGCAGGAACGTGGCATCACCATTACATCCGCAGTGACCACCTGCCAGTGGAAGGGACGCGAAATTCATATTATCGACACCCCGGGGCATGTGGATTTCACCATCGAGGTGGAACGATCCCTGCGGGTACTGGACGGCGCGGTGGGGGTTTTCTGCGCCGTAGGGGGAGTGGAGCCCCAATCGGAAACCGTCTGGCGGCAGGCGGATAAATACAAGGTGCCGAAAATCGCCTTCATCAATAAGCTCGACCGAATCGGGGCCGATTTTTTCGGTACCGTGGATATGATGGTGGAACGGCTCCATGCCAATCCACTGATCATGCAGCTTCCGGCGGGCCGGGAGGACACATTTTCCGGCATCATTGACCTTATCGGGATGAAACAGGTGGTCTGGGACGACGACACCCTGGGCGCCTCCTATTCGACAATCGACATTTCCCCCGAATATATAGAAAACGCTGAACGTTATCGGGAAAAACTCGTCGAAACCGTGGCGGAAGTGGATGACGAAATCATGGAGGCCTACCTGGCCGAGACCGAGATTTCAAACGAAGCCCTCATGGCCGCCATCCGCCGGGCCACTATCGGTTTGAAACTGGTACCGATTTTTTGCGGAAGCGCTTTGAAAAACAAGGGCGTCCAGCCACTCCTGGATGCCATCTGTGATATTCTTCCCAGCCCGGCCGATATTCCCCCCATCCACGGGTCGCATCCCGATACCGGGGAAACCGTATCGTGCCCCCCCAATGAATCGAGTCCCCTGGCGGCCCTGATCTTCAAGGTCTCCATGATGGAGGGCCGGAAACTGACCTTCGTGAGGGTGTACAGCGGGCGACTGAAAGCCGGGGATGATGTCTACAATCCCTATCTGAAGAAAAAGGAAAAAGTCTCCCGCCTTCTCTTCATGCACGCCAACAAGAAAGAGCGGGTGGAGCAGGTCGGCGCCGGCAGCATTGTCGGAGTGGTGGGGCTGAAGGATTCGGGAACCGGGGAAACCCTTTGCAGAGCGGAACACCCCGTGGTCCTGGAACGGATCGAATTCTATGAACCGGTGATTTCAATCGCCGTGGAGCCGAAAACCCATTCCGATCAGGATAAGCTCGACCAGGTCCTACAGAAATTTATCTCCGAAGATCCGACCCTGCGAGTCAAGCAGGATGAGGATACGGGGCAGACAATTCTCTCCGGCATGGGGGAGCTTCACCTCGAAGTCATCGTCAGCCGCATGCTGAGGGAGTTCAATACCCAGGTCAATGTAGGAAAACCTCAGGTCGTTTACCGGGAAACCATCGACCGGGAAGCTTCCGCGGATATGGTTTTTGACCGGGAAATCGCCGGGCAGAGCCATTACGCCGAGGTTCAGCTGACCCTTTCGCCGCTCCCCCGGGGGACCGGAAACCGTTTCCGCTCCGATGCGGCCGAAGAGACGATTCCTGCCCAGTTTATCCCCGCCATCGAAAAAGGTGTGATGGAGTCTTTCGAAAGCGGCACCAACATGGGCTATCCGGTGGTCGATGTGGAAGCGGTTCTGACGGGTGGCGTTTTCAAGGAATCGACCTCTTCCCAACTGGCCTTTACCGTCGCCGCTTCCATGGCATGCAGAGAGGCCCTGGGCAAAGGAGAGGCATTTCTGCTCGATCCCATCATGTCGGTGGAGCTTTTTGTTCCGGAGGCGTTCATGGGGGAGGTCATTGGAGATCTCAACGCCCGGGGCGGCAAGGTGGAATCGATCACGCCCAAGACCGGCATCCAGATCATCAAGGCCGTGGTGCCTCTCGCCCGCATGTTCGGCTACTCCACGGCCCTTCGCTCAAGCACCCAGGGTCGCGGGACATTCACCATGCAGTTTTCGCATTTTGATAGTCTGTGACCGAATACGGGTTCTCAATCCAGAACCCAAATTGCTGACTCCCCTCCCCCTTGTTTTCTTCCTGTTCCTTTTTTTTCTTCTTCTGCCCTTCTTTTTGCTTCTCCTCCGCCTTCTTTAACGCCGCATCTATTTTTTTGCGAAGTCCGTCGTCATTCGCCTCTTCCCGGGCACGCTTCAGGTTGAAACTCGCCTTTTGGAAATCCTCGGTCTGAAGGTAGTAGAGCCCCAGGTAATAATGGGCTTCGGCGGTCCTGCCCTGTTTGTTGTAAGTTTCGCCAAGATAATAAACGGCCATGGAATAATCCGGCGCATCGGCATTCAAGCGTTCGAATGTATTCTGGGCTTCGGAATAATCATTGAGGGCAATCAGGGTCTGGCCCAGGTACAGCCGTCCCTCCAGGTTCTTGGCATCCATTTTCGCGGCGGATTCCAGAACGCCTCGGGCGGCGGGATATTCCCCGTTCATGTAATAGCTCTTCCCGAGATCCGCCAGTATCAGGGGATCAAACGCACGTTTTTCAAGCGCCTTCTTAAAATACCCCTCGGCATCTTCGAGCCTGTTCTCCCTGAGCGCCAGAAGCCCCAACCCGTAGTCAGGAAGAAAGCTATCCGGCTGCTTCTTCGCCAGATCCGCAAACCAGGCGGCAGCTTTGTCCTTGTCGCTGTAAAGTGCCATCACCCGGGCATGGGCCTGCTCGAATTCGAGTTCCGGCTTCTGCTTCGCCTCCTGCTGCGCCTTGTCGCTGTAATCAATATACCGACTCAGGTAAACGATCCGTTCATCCACGCCCGGATGCGTCTGCAGGTAACTGGGGACCTCGTCTCCATACCAGTCCCGTTCCTTAATTTTTTTCAGCATGGTGATAAGTCCCTGGACAGGATATCCGGCACCTATCAGGGCCTTCACACCCATCTCATCCGCTTCCTTCTCATCTTCGCGGCTGTGGGCAAGGACAACGCTTTGCCCCGCCGCCAGGGAACCGATCACCATGGCTTCCGAGGCAGATCCCGATCCGGTGGCGCCGAGCAGGATACCGGCCAAAACACCGGCCATGGTCCCTATGTTTATTTTCCCGGATTGCTCGATGCTTTTTGAAATATGTCGACAGGCGACGTGCGAGATTTCATGGCCCAGGATCCCTGCCAGCTCCGATTCATTATCCATGGCCGCAAACAGCCCGCTGTTGACGAACACATGTGCCGCGGGGCCGGCAAAGGCGTTGTAGACTTCCTGGTCAACCATATAAAAGTGAAACGTGAAAGGCTGCGGCGGAAACTGTTTGAGGAGCTTTTGCCCTATCTCGTTTAAATAATTATCGATATAGGGGTCTTTAATAAGCTTGTACTGCTTGTTGACTTGTTCCATGAACTCCTTGCCCAGTTCCTCCTCCTCCTGTACTGTGATTCCCCACGCTCCGGAAACCATGACGATTCCCGACAGAAAAACGACCACCGAACATAGCGCCCAGATTTTTTTAAAAAGTCTCATACGAAATTCCTTATTGATGACATCGTGCCCTTGGTTTCCGCGGCAATCACTTAATTATCAAACTTTCGTAAAAAAGAAAAATTACAGTTTTCTTTTCAAACCTGCATTTTTATGTTAGACGATTCTGGCTATGGGCCAAATATTCTGCATCGCAAATCAGAAAGGCGGCGTGGGAAAAACCACCACCGCCATCAATCTTTCGGCGTCTCTGGCGACCCTCGGAAAGCGGACCCTGCTGGTGGACTGCGACCCCCAGGCGAATGCCACAACCGGCCTTGGTATCGATAAAAATCTAATAAATAAAACACTTTATCATGGCATGATCGGGGAGGCCCATGCGAAAGAGCTGGTCGTTCCCTGCGAGATCGAATCCCTTAAACTCATCCCCTCCCGGGTGGAACTGATCGGGTACGAGGTGGAAATGATGGCGGAGGATGGACGGGAGACGGCTCTCCAGCGTCTGTTGTCCGGCCTGAAGGATGAATTCGATTACATCATTCTGGATTGCCCCCCCTCTTTAAGCCTTCTCACCGTCAATGCCATGACCGCCGCCGATGCAGTGCTGATCCCCCTCCAGTGCGAGTTTTTCGCACTTGAAGGACTCAGTCAGCTTCTGGACACGATCCGGCGCATCAAAAGCGGCCTGAATCCGACGCTTAGAATTGCAGGGATCCTGCTGGCCATGTACGACAAAAGGACCAACCTGTCCTACCAGGTGGCCCAGGAAGCGGAATCGTATTTTAAGGAGAAGGTCTATAAAACCGTCGTCCCCAGAAACGTCCGCCTGGGAGAAGCGCCCAGTTTCGGAAAACCCATTTTACTTTACGACCCCACATCCCTGGGCGCTCAAAGCTATCTGGATCTGGCAAAAGAAATCCTGAGCAGAAACGGAGAACACTGAAATGCCCGTATTTTTTCAGCCGCGGAGGAACCCGATTCATGCTTAAAAAACCCGCCGGACCATCCGCCTTGAAAAAGAGGCCCGCCCTTGGCAGAGGGCTTGATTCACTGATCCCGAGCGCCGCCGAACCGTCCGCGGAAAAAGAGACATCCTATTTCATGTGCAATACGGAGTTGATCCGTCCCAACCGCTATCAACCGCGCATCCAGTTCCCGGAGGAGGAGCTTGCGGAACTGAGCGCCTCCATCAGGGAACAGGGAATTCTGCAGCCCCTTCTGGTGCGGAAAAACACCACCGGGTATGAGCTGATCGCCGGTGAGCGTCGGCTCAGAGCGTCCAAACTGGCGGGTCTCAAGCAGGTGCCTGTGGTCATTAAGGACATTTCGGATAAGGAAATGCTCGAACTGTCCATCGTTGAAAACATCCAGCGGGAAGCCCTGAACCCGTTGGAGGAGGCAGAGGCCTATCACCGGCTCATGACCGAATTTGAAATGACCCAGGAGCAGGCCGCCCAGCGCGTGGGGAAAAGCAGACCCGCCGTTGCCAATACGCTCCGGCTTCGCCAGCTCCCCCAGCCGGTCAAGGACAGCATTATGGACGGGTCCCTGAGTATGGGGCATGCCCGGGCAATCCTTGGGATCGAGACAGCCACCCATCAGAAGGCCGTCTGGAGAGAAATCCTGTCCAAAGGGTTGTCGGTACGGCAGGCGGAATCCCTGGTGAAAAGACTCAAGACCGAAAAAAAACCGGCCAAACCCGCACAGGCCAACTCGGATAAAATCTATTTCAAGAGTCTGGCAGAAGAGCTTTCCCGACAGTTCGGCACCCGGGTTCAGATTGTCCGCCAGGGAAAGAAAGGGAGAGTGGAAATCGATTTTTACAGTGACGACGACCTGGATCGCCTGCTGTCGATCCTGAAACCGTCCTGACGGAAAAATCGGTCCCGCCGGCATCGCGCAGGTCATGGCTGTTCACATCATCATTGACGGATACAACCTCATCCGGCAGTCCTCCCAGTGGAGCATGCTGGATATTCAGGACCTGCAACACGGCCGGGAAGCGCTTCTTTCCGCCCTGGCCGAGTATAAAAAGAAAAAAGCCCATCGGATCACCGTGGTATTCGATGCCGCCGACGCTCCCGGCTTCATGGAAAGAAACGAAAAACAAAAGGGAATTTCAGTGAAATATTCCCCGGCCGGCGAAAGTGCCGATGCCGTCATTAAACAAATGGCCGCGCAACTCGGGGAAAAGGCCCTGGTGGTCAGCTCCGATCGGGATGTCGCCGATTACGCCGCCGGCCGAGGCGCGGCCGTGATCGGCTCCCCGGAATTCGAAATGAAAATGGCAATGGCGGCCTACGGGGATTCGGGAAACGAAGACGATTCGGCCGGCTGGTCGCCCACAACCAAAAAGAAAGGCCCCGGTCGCCGCCTTCCGAAACGTATGCGCCGGAACCGGTCGAAAATCAGCAAACTCTGAATCGGATAATGGAATCGGTCATGAAAAAAATCTGCATCATCGACGGCCAGGGGGGGGGAATCGGTACCGCCGTCATTAAAAAGCTGAAGGATCAACTGGGGGAAACGGTCCGGATCATCGCCCTCGGCACCAATGCCATCGCCACGGCCCAGATGCTCAAAGTCGGTGCCAACTGCGGTGCCTCGGGGGAAAACGCCATCGTCCAAACCAGCCGGACAGCGGATCTTATCATCGGCCCCATCGGTATTCTCGTCGCCCACGCCATGCTGGGGGAAGTTACCCCGAAAATGGCCGAAGCCGTGGCATCAAGCCCCGCGCGAAAAATCCTGCTGCCCCTGACCCAGGAAAATATCGAGGTGGTAGGTATCGCCCAGATGCCCCTGCCCCACCTGATCGACACATTGCTGGCGGAACATCTGCCGAAGTTATTATAAAAAAGGATATTATCATGTGTGAAGCAAACGCGTACCTTGTCAAAGGAGAAAACCAGGAACTTGTCATGGAGTCAGTGGACACCGCTCTGCCCGAAGGCTCCGACCAAATCCGCCTGACCAGCATTTTCGGGGAGCAGAAGATCCTCAAGGCAAGAATCAGCGCCCTCTCCCTGGTGGATCACAAGATCCTCCTGGAAGCTGTTTGAAAATCATCATCGCCAAAACCGCCGGTTTCTGCATGGGCGTGCGTCGGGCCGTTGAGCTTGCCCTGGATGCCACCCACAAACAGCCGGGTCCCATCTTCACCTTCGGGCCACTCATTCATAACCC
>JBECKW010000136.1:0-78721 GCA_040235505.1 Desulfobacterales bacterium | reverse complement strand
AATTCAAGTCTGCAGAACCCCTTCCGCCCCTGATTACTTTCGCCCTGGGTGCTAAAAAGGAAGGCGAAGAGGATAAAATTGTTTCTTCCCTTTCAAAAATACTTAATGAAGATGTTGCCCTCAAGCTTACCCGGAATTCTGAAACAAAGGAAATACTGCTTTCCGGTCGCGGGGAGATTCATATCGAGACCACGGTGGACAAGTTGAAAAGAAAATTCAATGTCGAAGTCCTTCTGAAACCGCCGAAGGTTCCCTACCGCGAAACCATTAAAAAGAAGGTTCGGGTTCAGGGGCGTCATAAGAAACAGTCCGGTGGCCACGGCCAGTTCGGAGACTGCTGGATTCAGATGGAACCGCTGCCCAGGGGAAAAGGTTTTGAATTCGTGGATGCCATTGTCGGTGGCTCAATCCCCAAAACATATATTCCGGCCGTTGAAAAAGGCGTTGTCGAAGCAGCCGAGAGGGGGGTTCTTGCCGGGTTCCCGCTGGTCGATTTTAAGGTAACCCTGGATGACGGATCTTATCACGCGGTCGATTCTTCGGAAATGGCTTTCAAGATCGCCGGTTCCCTGGCATTTAAAAAAGCGGCCCTGGATGCAGCGCCAGCTCTCTTGGAGCCGATTATGGAAGTGGCCATTACGACTCCGGACGAGTTCATGGGAGATATCATGGGGGATTTGAACAGCCGGCGCGGACGGGTTCTGGGGATGGACTCCAAAGGGAAATATCAGGTGATAAAGGCCCAGGTCCCCATGAGCGAGTTTCTTACCTACGCCATTGACCTGAGGTCCATCACCGGTGGACGCGGCACTTTTTCCATGGATTTTTCACATTACGACGAGGTGCCTTCTCAGCTTTCCCAGAAGGTAATCGACGAGATTAACAGTCAGAAGGATTCCTGATCGCCGTTTTTTTCCTTCGATCTAAAGAGAGGGGATGCTCTGAGCACCCCCTCTCTTATTTTTAATGAACCGTCATTATCCTAAATCGCAATGTGCAGCGGCACTTTCGTCCAGCATCTTTTCCAACCCGCCTTTTTCGGACGGCAGAAATCCGAGTGCCTTTTTCCAGACTTCATCGTCTTCCATGCAAAAATAGATTAGAACCTCGGGTGCAATCTTGCGAATGGAGCGGACAATATGACGGTATAATTCGATTCGCAGCGGTTTGAAATATCGCATCTTGCCATCCAGGCCGGCGACGAACTCTCCATATATGATTCTGGAATCCGGAAATCGGTGCTGGATAATCGGTTTTAAATCCGGCATAAACCGAAAAGTACCGAGGCTTATCCACACAACACTTTCAGGGCGGATACGAGTGAAAAGCTCCTTTATCACTGCTTCGTAATCTTTCTCGCATCCGTCGTATATCACCATCGGATCGAAATGAAAGGCCAGCGGATATCCCCACGACTCACATGCCGCGGCTGCATCCAATCTCGCCTTGAGGGAGGCAGTACCCCGTTCCTCCCTTTGAATCACATGCGGTGTGTTCAGTGACCAGGCAGCAATGGTTTTTTTGTTATGCGCAATATCCCTGAGTGCATCAACGGCAGTGGTTTTTGTTTTAAGCTCCAGCACCGCACGATGCTGGGTTGCGAATTTCGGCACCAGGAGTCCGGCCGTATCGGTCCAGAATTCCCATATCATGCTGTCCGTAAATTCTCCGGTACCGATCCGATGAATGCCGGGTTCACAAAACAGCGATTCAAGCTCCAGAAGCATTTGTTCCTGATTTAAAAAATATTGAAGTACCGGTGGGTGAAAATATGCCTGGAGAATGCAGTAGCTGCAATCCATGTTGCAAAAGGTACCGATATGCAGGATTTTATACCCGCAACAGTTGTATTCCCGGGTGCCGGGACAGGACTTGATGAAAAGCCCCTTATTTCGGGTTAGAAAAAGAACCTCTTTCCCCTTTGAAACGGCCAGTGCAGGTTCTTCTACGCTTGTGACATGTTTGAAAACTTCATGTCCGTCCTGTACGATTTCGCAGGGAATATGGGAGAGGCGTTTTCGAATATCCCCTGTTAGCGGGGTATCGACGACATCCTGATGTATAAATAATGTTGACAGCGCCAAAGTGGGTTAATCCTTTTTTTAAAGGCGGCACCTTAGCACGATAAGGTTTGGATTCCAAGAGCAAGTCGAGCGGATGGACATTATTTCCTATGAATGTTCGGGATGTTTCTGGATTCCTCTGGAAAAAATTTCAAAAGCATTTTCAATTGTTTGAGGGAGGTCCTCAGCTTTTGATGCAAAACTTTCCCGGATTTCATTCAACAGCACCATGCCGCTGAAAATTCCCCATAGCGTTCCGGTAAAAATTTCCGGTTGTTTGTCGATAAAAATGCCGCTGAAGACGCCTTCGCTGAAAATGTTCGAAAGATGATCGACAACGCTTCCGGCTTGTTTTCGGAGTTCGTTGATCAGACGCGGACTCAGCTTTTTCAACGTCTCGCCGGACTGGAGCTTGAGGGCGTTGACAAGAATAAAAGAATCGAACGTACAGATATCCTGGAGAATGTCTTTTACGCCGGAAAGTTTTTGTTCGGTGGGGATATGGTTATTCTGGGAAAGCTTTTCGAGCCTGTTGTTGAAATATTCAATAACACCCAATGAAAGTTCTGCAAAAAGCTCATCCTTACTTTTGAAATATAAATAAATCGTACCCGGGCTCAGCTCCGCAGCACTGGCAATATCCTCCATGGTGGTCTGGTGAAAACCGCGGTCGGAAAAAAGCTGCTTTGAAGCTGCCAGAATCTGATGCCGCCGCCCTTCCTTTTCCCTTTTTTTTCTTTCCTGAATGCCCATCGTAACGTTTGCCGCCTGTTTGTCCAGAATGTCCTGTAACGGGGTGGGGAGGAAAACTTGCTTGGGTCTGTGCTGAGTGTTTGAAATTAAAATAAACTGCAAATCATATTATGAATACGATTTATTTCTTTCATTAGGTTATAATCAGATGGTCTTATATGTCAAGATGTTTCAGGCTTTCTATGGAAAATCAGTTTGGTGCAATTCGAAACAGTGGCGGGATTACGAACTCTGGGGGTCTCGTGAAGAAAGCAGGCGAATCAAGTTGTCATCACCGGACAGGCGTTCGATTGTTTTCTTCTGCTGTTCCAGTTCAGTCATGCTTCCGAAAATCAGTGTGAGGGTATAGCGGTTTCCCTCAAATCCTGGAGGTGGTTTCAAGTCGACGTATTCCCCTAACTTCAACTCGCCCTTAAGACGTTCAAATGCCTCATGTGCCCGTGACAAATGGGGATAACGGCGTTTTCTTAAATAATCGCGGATAAGACCTGTTTTTCGGGGAAGATCCATTTCAGGATCATTCAGGATGTTTTCTATGGCCTTAGCATTCAGAATTGCTTCAATAGATATATCATCGCGAATGGCTATTTCCTGTATAATACCAATAAGTTCTCGTTGTTTGTGAAGGCTGAGCCTTAACCTTCTCAAAAATGCGGATAGGGAAATAGCGGTTTCGGAGGGCAGTTTGGAAAGCATCAGCGCATTGGGAAGGGCCAGCGCTCCGGATACAATTGCTTCCTGCAATACCTGGGGCAGGCTGCAGAGAGGAAGCAGCTTTTTTACTATTGATGGATTGTTCGGAAGACCGATTTTTTCAGAGATTTCCCGCAGTTTTTCCTGATCGGGGGCATACTTGGAAAAAAGCGAAAGCGCCCTTGAGGTTTCGATAAGGTTCAGGGGCCGTTCGATTATGTTTTCCGATACCGCCAATACGGCACACGAAAAGAAATCGGTTTCTTTTGGCAAAATTCGGGCGGGGATGGTTTCCCAGCCTAAACTCCTGGCCGCAGCCACCCGACGATAGCCGCATATCACCTGATAACCGTTTTCAGATGAAATAAAAACAGGCGGATTCGTAAGACCCACCTGTTTTAAAATGGAAACGAGATCCGCTGTTTCTGTTTTTGTGGTGATCCGGAACTGTTCCCCCATCGGGTCGACATCGGATAGGGAAATTGTCCTCAGTTGATATTCAAAAGGCATAATCTTTGCCGGTAATAAGATACAGAGCCTCCATATACTTGGAACGTGTGTTTTTAATAACCTCCTCCGGAAGCCGTGGACCCGGTGGGGTTTTCGACCACTCCAGGGACTGGAGATAGTCCCGAACATATTGTTTATCGAAACTCTTTTGGGATCCTCCGGGCGAATAGGTATCCCGCGGCCAGAACCTTGAAGAATCAGGCGTGAGCACCTCATCGATCAACACCAGTTCATCTTGAACCAGACCGAATTCGAATTTGGTGTCGGCAATGATGATACCTTTTTCGGCGGCAATATCGGCGCCTTTTTGATAAATTGCAAGACTCAGGTTGCGAACTTTTTCGGCAAGAGGTTTCCCGATAATTTCGGAGGCGGTTTCAAAATCGATATTTTCATCATGTTCGCCGATAACGGCCTTGGTTGACGGTGTGAAAAGGGGGGTCGGGAGCTTTTCAGATTCTTTCAGTCCCTCCTGCAGACGGATGCCGCATACCGTACCGTCCTGACGATAGGATTTCCAACCTGATCCCGAAATATATCCCCGTACAACGCACTCAATTTCAAGCGGTTCCGCCTTTTTTACCAGCATGCTCCGGTCCTGGAGAACATCGGCATAGGGTTGGCATTCATTGGGGAACTCTTCCACTTGGCTGCTGACCACATGATTGGAAATCAGGGTCGACATTTCATTGAACCAGAACATGGAAATCTGAGTCAATATTTTCCCTTTGTCCGGAACCGGATCCGGCATGACCACATCGAATGCCGATATTCTGTCGGTGGCGACCATCAGCAGATGTTCCCCAAGGTCATAAATATCACGTACTTTTCCCCTTTTGAGGAGATTCAAGCCTGGAAAATCCGTTTCTATTACCGCCTGGCTCATTGAAAGACTTCCTTTCCGTTATTTTAAAACCGTTTAATTTGGACTTTTAAAACGATGGCTTTGGTATCATTCCTTCCAGTATCTGTCCATACAAAATTCATATTTCCCTTAAATTAACGAATTACGCTATTTAATCGGAAAAATGCTGCCGCTGATTCCGTTTCCGATGGTTAAGATGCCTGCGGTCGGATGTCGTTTCAAGAATCTGCTTCCGGAAAAGGCGCCGGGATTGAACAAAAAAATTCCCGCGTGGATACAGTTTTTCGGTTTGTGGGTATGACCGAAAACAATACAATGGACGTCCTCGAAACATGACAGGACACGTTCTTCAATTCCCTTTGCATCGCCCCAGCCGTGGACAAGACCTATTCGATATCCGTTTGCATGAATAAGCTGTTTTTCCGGCAGAAAATCCGTGATCGGTTTTCTGTCCTTGTCGCCACACACTGCAATGACCTGTCGGTTGGAGAAAACGTCCAGAACAGACATGCTGATCAGATCGCCGGCATGTAGAATCAGGGAAACGTCTGAAAAGGAACCCCTTGCAAGTCGAACGAGTGCATCCGTCGACTGGATCGAATGGGTATCTGATAGAACACCTATTTTCATTTCTGGGCGCTGGAATCGGATTCTGCCGAGGAGATCCTGCTGATAAAGTCTGTCCAAAGGGACGCATCTTTGTTTTCGATATCCGTAATTTCAACGCCGGATACGTATTTGCCGCCATCCGTGCGGTGGACATGAACGACTTTACCCTTTATATCAATCACCTCGTCATGTATCCCGATGGATGCGACCAGAGTATAGCCTGTTTTCATCTGAAAATGGGTTTCGATGAGCAACCCGGAGTTCGAAATGTTGATGGTCCTGGCCATTGCCTGTTGGACGACATTTTCCCCTTGGTCCAGGCAGATGTAAGACAAATTGATGGAGTCAATACGTGGGTGTTTTCTATGTTCCTCTGGGTTCATCCCTGGCTCCTTTGAGCGATAGTCTGCTGTTATGTTTAGCTATTCTGGCTTTGTAAAATCCTTGCTGAAGGCGTTTTCAGCGGTCTGTACAGTAACCGAAATGGAGGCGGAAATGTGTTTGATAATGTTCTTGAATGTGGCGGAAAGATGTTTGTATTCATCATTGAATTTCATGGGATCCACTGTCTCAAGATCAATATCTTCAGACACCCATATATTTCCGTCATGGGGTTCAAGACCGGTATCGAGGAACGGAATGCGTCCCATAAAATCTCCGGGTACCAACTCCGCCAGTACCACTTGGACATTGTCCTGTCCCATGGGGCGCGAAACAACCGCCTTACCTTTTCGGATCATCTGTATCTTGTCGTCGAGGGACGGATCGAAGGTATACGGAGCCACCCCGGGCTGAAGATCCGCAAGTAATGGATGATTCATCCGAATTCGCATTGTATTTCCGGATACCTGCTTTAATCTCTTGTCGAAGCTGAGCAGAAGCTCCCTGAATTCCTTTGAAAGGGAAGAGAATTCATTTGCCAGGCGTTGGGAGTCGATAACACCCAGTTGCACCGTCCCCCGGGCTTTTGCAGATGCGCCACGGACATGTTCCTTGGCAAGAAACGTCGCGATATCCCCGACGAAACTACCCTCCGAAACCATTCCGATACTCATGGGACCATTGGGTGTCTGTTTTATGATCTCCACGATGCCTTCCAGAACAACCCACATCCAGCTGCCATGCTTCCCCTCTTCCACGATAAAATCGCCGTCATGATAGGCTTCCTCATCGGCGATATAGAGATAATCCACTAGCGGTCCTTTGAGTACGGTAATACCATCCAGTTTTTTGGTTGTTCCCGAGCTCGAAACGCGCATATTCTGAGGTCCTATTTTTTCTATTTTTCCATCGTCCATAAGCCTGAGGCCATCCAGAATGATTTCCATTCTGCTTTTGTTAATAACCTTTTTAACCGGTATTGTGGCAGAGGAAAACTCGAAGACCCCTTCAGACCATCCAAAGAGCGACAACAATGCATTCAGTCCCACAATGGATCCGTTGGAAGCATTTATCGGATTTCCCTTTTCGATATAGACGGAAGCGGGATTTGAGGCGTGTGGGCTTCTGAAACGCAGAACGCCGGAACTTCCATTGTTCCCGATAAGCTGCAGCAACTCAGCCAATTCTAAAAACTCAAGTTTTCCTGAAAGAACGATGTCGTTCATTTATATCCTCTTAAAACACAACTATCAGCCGGCCCACTGAAGCTCTTTTTGCAGATGTTTCAGTGTCAACTTCAGCCCTTCCGAAAGGGTTTTTCCGACGCCGTCTCCTGAAAGCGCGCTGGCGGCGAAAGAAGGAGCCTTTAGTTGGCTGTTTAATTCTTTTTCCATCTGATCCAGCGGCATGATCGGAATCCCCTGCTCCCCGAGATCCCGCTTGTTGTACTGAAGAATCAGGGGGATCTTGAAGATGCTCATGCCGTAGTCTTTCAAATTCTGTTGAAGGTCCTTGAGAGACAGCATGTTTTTTTCTCTTCGAACATCCAGCGAATCGGCAACAAAGATAATGCCGTCCACACCCTTCAGAACGAGCTTTCGGGTTGATTTGTATTTGACCTGGCCGGGGACCGTATAAAGCTGAACCCTGACATCACACCCTTTGATTTTCCCCAGGCCAATGGGAAGAAAATCGAAAAAAAGCGTTCGATCTCCTTCCGTGTTGATGGAAACCATATCGCCCGAGACCTGTTTTTTAAAGGTTTTATATATATATTCCAGGTTGGTGGTTTTGCCGCATCGTCCGGGGCCATAGTAGACGAGTTTACATTCTATTTCACGCTTTTTTAAATTAAATATCGCCATGCGTGCAACTCCGTTTGTATGAGATTCTCAAGTTGATTCGTTTCCATAACCGTCTAACAAACGTTGGAGAGTCAACTGTCCTGGACTTTTATATCCATGAGATAATCTCCTTTTTTGGGCCCTTCGTGAATCTTGATTTTGGCTGAAACGATGCCGGCGCTTCTGAAAATTGCCACGGAAGACCTGAACTGCACTTCCCGCATACGAAAACCGACGCTAAGCGTATCCAACAGGCTTTTTTCTTTGCTTTCGATAAGAAGACTGACCGTATTGCCGGTCTGGAAATTGACATCCAACTCAATCGGCTTGCCTTTCAAAGGCCCTTGATCGAAGTTGATAAGCACCGATCCGATATCAAGCATCGGTTTCGCTTTTTCGCTGTCAAGCTCGGCCGGCTGGTCGTTTTCCGCGCCTACGACGGTGATTTTCGGCAGCGGCTTCTGAATTCCTTTTTTAATTAATTGGTGCTCCAGAAGATTGCGTATGCTTTCCAACTCTTTGGAGGAGAAGATTTTTTCCTGCATCCATGTTTCGTAAGCCGCAACGGCTTTGCCATACGCGGACGAGAGGATGTGACAACGGAGAATATTTTTTGCGGCGACGATCTTTACGGACTTTTTTTCAAGCAGTGCGGTCAATTCCTCGACGGCCCGTTCGGTCTGTCCGAATTTTGCCAGGGTGACGGCTTCGATAAGCGCTTTTGTATCCGAATCTTTCTTCTCGGAAAAGGAAAACAAATTTTTAATCAGATCCTGGACATCGTCCGGCAGTTCCTGGGTGGTTGGGGCGGATTCAACATGTTCGGCCGTAAAACCTAGCGATTCGATTTTTTTTGAAAGTTCGGCAAGCGTTTCCTCTTTATCGTGTGCCTGATCACTTGATGCTATTTGATCGAAAGCTGCCTGATATGCCTTGCGGGCTTCCCTGAACAACCCTTGATCCTGATAAAGCTTGGCTGTTTTTAATAGGTTTTCAACCTTTTGATTGGTATCCATGCATTTTCCTCTCAACCCTTTGCGAAAGATCAGTAACGACATCGGGTTTATGATTCTGTTTCTTTTTTCAGTAAATGTCAAGTGCTTATAAGTTTCTTAACACCTCGATTACCCTCTCTGCAACCCGTTTGTTAAATCCGGGAAGAGCGGCAATTTCTGAAACATTCGCCCTCCCGATTCTATGGATGCTGCGAAAATGGGTTAGCAGGGTTTGCCTTCTTTTTTCCCCTATTCCGGGAATTTCATCAAGTTTGGATTGAAAAGATTTTGAGCGGTGCTTTTTCCTATAAAATGAAATCGCAAACCGGTGCGCTTCATCCCGAACACTCTGGAGAAACAACAGCAGGTCCGCATCCTTGCCGAAAACGACAGGATTTGTTCTTCCAGGCAAAAAAATTTTATCGTTTGTCTCACCTTTTTGGGGTTCTTTTTTGGCGATTCCCAATACATCCATTTTTCCATAAAGACCGTTGGATTTAAGCACCGACAGGGCGATATTCAGCTGTCCCCTTCCCCCATCCACCATCAGGAGATTCGGAAGAGGATCGGAGGTTTCCAGCCTCTGGAATCTTCGGGTGAGGACTTCGGCCATGGACGCGTAATCATCCGGTGAAGCCACATTTCGGAGTTCGAATTTCCGGTAAGCGGATTTTTTGGGTTTTCCGTTTTCAAATACCACCATGCCGGAGACTGAATGGGTCCCATATAGATTCGAGTTGTCAAAGCACTCGATCCGAACCGGAAAATCCGAAAGCGACAAACGCACCTTCAGCCTCTCCAAAAGCCGCTTCCCGGACAACGCGTGCTGGATTTCTTCATCCAGTCTGTTTCTGGCGTTCTCCATCGCCATGGCGATCATTTTTTTCTTTTCTCCACGGCGGGGAGACAGGATACGAACTTTTTTTGAACGCAATTCGGCCAACCGCGTTTCCAGAACGTCCTGATTCTCCACCTTTAAAGGCAGAAGGACTTCGGACGGGACAAAAGGAGAGCGTTCATAGTACTGGGTCAGAAAAGATTCGACCATTTCCACATCGTTTGATATCGTGTCCGGGAAATGAAAATGCCGTGTCCCGACGAGGGTTCCGTTCCGGACAAAAAGAAGCGTAATGATCGACATCCGGTCACGGGTGGCAATGCCGAGGATATCCCGATCCACACGTTCGGTGGTCACGACCACCTGCCGTTCAAGCACTTTTTGAAGCGCAAACACTTTATCTCTAAGTATTGCCGCCTTCTCAAAATTCTGTCTTTCGGCCGCCACCGTCATTTCTTGCTTGATTTTCGATATAAGATCCGTTGTCTTCCCGCTTAAAAAGAGAATTACCTCCCGGACGATTTCCCCGTATTCTTCCGGAGGCACGTCCCGGCAACAGGGGGCCAGGCACTGATTCATCTGGCAGTTGAGACAAGGCCGGGATCTGGTTTTTAATGAAGCCCCACGGCACTTTCGGAGCATGAACATTCGATTGATCAGCCTGAGTGTCTGTTGAACGGCACCAGCCGAGGAAAAAGGACCAAAATAAAGCGCATCATCCTTTTCGATCTTTCGTACCAAAGTCAGCATGGGATAAGGCGATGCCACATCCAGTCGAAGTATGGGATAGCGTTTGTCGTCTTTTAAAATGACATTGTATCTGGGCCGGTGGCGTTTGATCAGGTTGGACTCGAGAATCAGCGCCTCATGTTCCGTCGCGGTTAAAATGGTTTCGAATTCGACGATATTTTCAACCAGAACCGCCGTTTTTACGTCCGGTGGAGAAGATTTGAGAAAATAGGAGGAAAGTCTCTTTTTAAGATTTCGCGCTTTCCCCACGTAAATGATTTTCCCCTGGGCGTCTTTCATCAGGTAGACCCCGGGAGATGTGGTAGTGGTGGAGAGTTTTTCGCGAAGCGTATCGGAAATGGCTGTCATGTGTCAATCACCGCTGATCATGAAAAATGAAAGGCATCCATAGAAAAGCCCTCAGCCTTCAAACACCATACGTTTTTTCAGTGCATTGATACGATCCCTCAAACCGGCGGCTTCCTCGAACCTAAGGTCCCGGGCGGCCTCCATCATTTTGGCCTCAAGATCCTTGACGGCCTCCTCTATCTTTTCCGGAGCGCCATAACTTTCAACAGTTTCGGAAATCCTGCTTTCAGGAGAAGGCCCAACCGCATACAGGGATTCAAAGCCGGTGGCGATATCCTTCCGAATGGTGGTCGGAGTGATATTGTGTTCCCTGTTGTAGACTTTTTGTATTTCCTGACGGCGTCGGGTTTCTTCCATGGCCGTCTGCATGGCGGATGTTATTTTGTCGGCATAAAGAACAACCTTTCCGTTTACATTCCTGGCCGCTCGGCCGAATGTCTGCACCAGAGAACGCGCAGATCTGAGAAACCCCTCCTTGTCGGCGTCCAGAATCGCCACCAGGGATACTTCCGGTATATCCAAACCTTCCCGGAGAAGATTGATTCCAACCAGGACATCAAATTCTCCCGCCCTCAAATCCCTGATGATTTCCATGCGTTCTAGCGTACTTATATCGGCATGAAGATATCGGACTTGAATCCCCAGACCGACGAAATATTCCGTCAAGTCTTCTGCCATACGTTTGGTAAGGGTTGTTACCAGAACGCGATTCTTTTTTTCGATCGTGGAAACAATTTCAGTGTACAGATCGTCTACCTGGTTTTCCGCGCCCCGAACCTCCAGTTCCGGATCCAAAAGACCGGTGGGCCTCACAATCTGCTCGACCGGAAGGGATTTTGTTTTTGAAAGTTCATACTCGGCCGGTGTTGCGGAAACATAGACAACCTGGTGAACCCTGCTTTCAAATTCCTCAAACTTCAAAGGCCGGTTGTCCAGTGCCGACGGCAGTCGAAAACCGTACTCCACCAGGGTTGTCTTTCTGGACCGATCCCCCCGATACATGGCCCGAACCTGGGGAACACTGATATGGCTTTCATCCATGAAGACGATAAAATCATCCGGAAAATAGTCCAGCAGGGTCGGAGGCGGATGTCCTGCACTGCGGCCGGTCAAATGGCGGGAATAGTTTTCGATACCGGTACAGTATCCCAGTTCGTGCATCATCTCCAAATCAAAGTTTGTCCGCTCTTCGATGCGCTGTGCTTCTATCAGTTTGTTTTCTCTTCGAAAGTGATCGATTCTGGACTTCAGTTCGGTTTTGATCGTTTCCACCGCCTGTTTCAGCGTTGTCGTGCTCGCCACATAATGGCTTGCCGGAAACAGGGAGGCTTCCTCGAGAATTCGGCGTGTGACTCCCCGCAGAGGATCTATTTCCGAAATCTGTTCGATCTGGTCACCGAAAAAATCCACCCGAAGCGCCATTTCGTCTTCATAGGCCGGAAAGATTTCCACGCGATCCCCCCTGACCCTGAAGGCGCCCCGATGAAAGTCATAGTCGTTACGCTCATAATGCATTTCCACCAGATGGTAGAGCATCCGGTCCCGCGACAGTTCCATGTCGGTTTTCAGAAGAAGCCGCATGGCCAGATAGTCTTCCGGAGCGCCGATGCCGTAGATACAGGAGACACTGGCCACCACAATGACATCCCGCCGTGTCAGCACCGATCGGGTGGCGCTGTGGCGCAGTTTGTCGATCATTTCATTGATGGAGGAATCTTTTTGGATGTACGTATCGGTGGTGGGAAGATAGGCTTCGGGTTGGTAATAGTCATAATAGCTGACGAAATATTCAACGGCGTTTTCCGGGAAAAGGCCCTTGAATTCGCCATAAAGCTGGGCAGCCAGGGTTTTATTCGGCGCGATGACAAGAACGGGCCGTCCAAGGCGTTCGATCACATGTGCCATGGTAAAGGTTTTTCCGGAACCCGTCACCCCCAGCAAAACCGTATGGGGATCCCCCCCTGCAATCCGATCCGTCAGCATCTCTATGGCACGAGGCTGGTCGCCCTTTGGCGTTAACTGTGAGACGATTTTAAACACTGTCATGTGCCCCGTGAAAAGGCTCAACCAATCTTCCAGATGGTTCCTTCCGGACGGTCCTCCAGCAGGATATTCATCCTTACGAGTTCATCGCGTATTTCATCGGCTCTTTTCCAGTTTTTGGCCTTTCGGGCCTCTTTGCGTTCCAGAATCATCTGCTCCACCCAGGCGGCATCGACGGAGGCATCCTGAAGACCGCGTTCCTTTTTTCTTTGGAAATAGGTCTCCGCATCTGTATTCAATATACCGAGGATGACTCCCATTTCCGAAAGATCGGAATAAGCGGACCGGATTTCCGAAATTTTCTCCGGGGGTAGATTTTCATCGGATTCATCGAGCGCGCGATTGACGTTTCGAACCATTTCAAAAAGAATACCGATGCCCTGTGCCGTGTTGAAGTCATCGTCCATGGCATTTTGAAAACGATGCCAATAATCGCCGGTGCTTGCGCCATTCTCACCTGTGCGGGAATCACCATTGACCGATTCCATACGTGCTTTTACGCCATATATCTTTTCCAGGGCGGTTTCCGCTTCCTCCATGGCCTGAGGTGTAAAGTCCACAGGGCTTCGATAGTGGCTTGAGAGAAGAAACAGGCGAACCGCTTCGGGGTGATACGTCTTTAAAATATCCCGGATCAGCAGAAAATTCCCCAGGGACTTGGACATTTTTTCGTGATTGATATTTACAAATCCGTTGTGGACCCAGTACCGGACAAACTGGACGCCAAAGGCCGCTTCGGATTGCGCGATCTCGTTTTCATGGTGGGGGAAAATCAGATCTTTTCCGCCGCCATGGATATCGAATGTTTTTCCGAGGTACTGGGAACTCATTCCAGAGCATTCAATATGCCAGCCGGGTCGCCCTTTTCCCCAAGGGCTATCCCAGGAGGGTTCTCCGGGTTTGGCCCCTTTCCACAGGGCAAAATCGAAGGGATTCTTCTTCCTTTCATCCACATCCACCCGGGCCCCCGCTTCCATGTCCTCGAGTTTTCTCCCGGATAGTTTGCCGTAACCTTCAAATGATTCGACGGAAAAATAGACATCCCCATCGATTTCGTAAGCAACCCCCTTTTCCACCAGGGTACCGATGATGCGAAGAATGGCATCGATGTGTTCCGTGGCTTTCGGCTCGATGGTGGCCCGTCGTACAAACAGGGCATCCATATCCTCGTAGAATTCTTTAATGTATTTTTCCGAAATCGTGGCGCAATCGGTATTCATTTCCTGTGCGCGTCGAATAATTTTATCGTCCACATCCGTGAAGTTTCGGACATAGGTGATGACATACCCCTTGGACTCAAGATAGCGTCCAATCACATCGAAAACCACTGCGGAACGTCCATGTCCGATGTGGCAGCTGTCGTAAACCGTGGGCCCGCAGACATACATGGTGACTTTCCCCGGCTCGAGGGATTCAAAGATTTCCTTTTTCTTTGTCAACGAATTGTAAATACGAATCGGCATTCCTTCTACCTCGCCTGTATTTTTTGATGATGTTTTATTCTTTCGGCTTTCGTTCGATCATGGCGATGCACATTGCCCCAATGCCTTCAGACCTTCCGATGCTGCCGAGGCCTTCGGTGGTGGTCGCTTTGACATTCACTCTTTCGCCAGAGAGCCTGACGGCATCGGCGATGTTCTTCTGCATCTCCATGCGATAGGGCGCTATCTTTGGCTGCTGGGCAAGAATCGTGGCATCGATGTTTACAACCGAAAAATTATTTTCATCCAGCATATCCGCGACCATTTTCAGAAGCAGCAGGCTGCTGATGTTCTTGAATCTCTGGTCCGTGTCGGGAAAATGAAGACCGATATCCCCCAGGCCGGCTGCCCCCAAAAGCGCGTCGCAAACGGCATGGGCCAGGACATCCGCATCCGAATGCCCCATGAGCCCCACATCGTAGGGAATGGAAACCCCCCCCAGGATTAGAGGCCTTCCTCCTGCGAATCTGTGAACGTCATATCCCATTCCCACGTACATGCAAATCTTTTCCCATATTGTTCAGGAGCAGAACTGATTTGTGCATTCCACTCAATTGAAAAAAATCACTAAAATCCATAGCATAAAAGCCGAAAACCGTAAAGACAGGCATGGGGTTGGCACGTTGATATGAAGAGAATGGCTGTATGAATGTTATTACAGCCAGAAGCCCTTACTCATGAAGCACGAGTCCGGTGGGCAGTTCTTCTCCGAACACGTTGCGCTCTTCTTCCTCTCCCATCGGGACAACAAGCTCCACCGGTTTCATGTGGAGAGCGGCATCCTTGAAAGTTGACATCCAACCCATGACTTCATCCCGTTGCGGCTGCTTTAAATCGCGAACCCTGTCCCCGGTTTTTCGTGCCATCAAGGACACGGCCGAAAGGGCGTATTTCGGATTTTTCCAGCGAATCTGCATAACCTGTTGGCACCATGAAAAGGCTTCATCCGGTGCAACCACCCGGTCGGCGGAACCGTAAAGAAGCTCCCTTGCGCCGATCCTTGAAAGTACCCAGAGATATTGGGGGTTGATGTTCGGGTGGGTCATTTCGGATAGCAGCTGTCGTCCCCATCGTATCTTGTCTTTTGAAAGAAGCTGTTCGAGATTGGCAACAAGCATCCAGATTTCCAGCCGTTCCTGATCGGGCATCGACTTTTTTTTCCCTTTTCCGGGGATCAGTATGCTGCTTAAATCCTGACTGATCTGGCGCTGATGGCCCGGTCCAAGACCCGCTGCGACGCGTCGCCATAAAATCCACCATTCGGATCGAACTTGGGGATTGTTGGGGTTGGAAGGGCCCGGCTTATACAGCTTCCACAGGCGTTTGATGCGATGCGGGTCAAATCCGTCGCCTTTTCCGGGCCTCAGGCAATACCCCATGAGGTTCATCCATCTGCTTTCGGCTTCGTGAATTCGTTTTGACCCGGGAGAGAGTTCGAGCAGTTCGTCCGAAATACGCCGGATGAACGTCAAAGGCCATTGTTCCTTTTTTAAATCCAGCCGTCCGGCGATGTTTTTCATGAGGGCGGCCAGGCCTTTTCGATCGGAAACATTCGAAAATCTGGTTTTGACAATTTCAAGGGCCATCTGGATATCCGATGCCTCAAGGATTGTCCGATCCGTTGCCACCGCAGGCGCTGAACTGTCCCTTAGCTGGAACTGAAGCAGCCATCGATGGGGACTGACGTCGCTTCGGCACCATAGCGAAAGGGTCCCCATTTCCGTATATTGCCCCTCCAGTTTTACGGGCAGGTTGGTCGGCTGTTCCTTTTTACCGAACTCGATGACGGTTTGAATCGGTGGAAGTCTGGTAAATGAATTGTCTATGGGGATAATGTCCCCGCAACGGTCACCGGATCTGTAACTGGAACTGTAGACATCAAACTGCACCGGTTGATTGGCAAGCACCTGCATGTTCATGTCCTTCAACTCGATACCCGATCCTTCGTCGAGGCCTCGTTCCACAAGACAGACGGCCTCCGCCGCTGTCGTCTCCCCATTCGATGCCCTGGATACGCCAAGGTAATAAGCCCTCGGACTCCCGCTCCCGACCCGAACGCCGACACCGGTCTTCACCAGGCCGTAATAGGAAGCTCCGAGTGAGACGGCAAGATCCTGATTCGGATTTTCGAGAACCTTCGGCTGGCTGACATCGGAAAGACCGAACCAGTACCGGACTGCTTCACGGACTCGCTCTTGTATCAACCGGGATTTCAAGGCCCCGCCGTTAAACAGGATAAAATCCGGAACGGCTTGCTCTTTGCCGATAAGTGTCCGGACTTCTGACTGATGTCGCCTGAGAAATTTTCCAAGGTGACGGGTGACGGCTGTTTCCGATTCATAGGGGAGTCCGAATTCACCGGTCTCCTTCCCTTCCGTTTGCCGCCGGCGAGTGTCGGGCGCTACCAGCGGAAAAAATGCCTCCAGTACTGTCTGTTCGACATCGGATCTGGATAATTCCGCCCGAACAGTTCCGGCAATAAGGCGGCTTCCTTCTCCCATCAGGGTGACGGTGGCCATTTCCTTCGAACCGCTTAAAATCGCTTCTTTGGCTTCTCGACATTGGTGGCAAAGCATTTTGTACCGGTCGCCGGTCAGGGAAACATTGCGTTTTACGAATTCTCCCTCGAGTCCCCTGGCCAGGGCAAGATCCATATTGTCTCCACCGAGGATCAGATGGTCCCCTACCGCCAATCTTTCGAAACGCGGAGTCCCCTTTGTCTGTCTGAGGGTAATCAGGGTGAAATCCGTTGTCCCCCCGCCCACATCACAGACCAGCACGAGCTGGCCGGGCTTCACATGGGACTGCCAGTTGCTTTCGTTACGAATGAGCCAGCTGTAAAAAGCCGCCAGCGGTTCTTCGATGAGTGTCACATGCCCCATTCCTGCAAGGTTGGCGGCTTCAATCGTCAGGTCCCTTGCCACCTCGTCGAAAGATGCCGGAACGGTAATGATCACCATCTGTCGCTCAATGGAAAGATCGGGGTCACCGGAATGGGCATGGTTCCATGCCTGCCGAATGTGGGTAAGGTAAGCTGAGGAGGCCTGCACCGGAGAAACTTTTCCCACCGACTCTTCTGAGCCCCAGGGAAGAATTCTGGCACGCCGGTCCACACCTCCATGGCAGAGCCAGCTTTTTGCAGAAGAGACCAGACGAGTGGGAACCTTGGCGCCGTGATTCCTGGCATAAATGCCGGAGACATAATCGTGACTTGTGGGCCATGGAAGTGCAACCGATTCCCTGGCAAGCTCATAGTCACCCGTCAAATAGAGAAAAGAAGGCAACATCGGTTCCCGGGTTATCTCTCCCGGACCGGTGAGTTGTGGGATCCTGAAGCTGTGGATGATGGGTTTTTCACCCTTTTTCTCCGGTACCTCCCTATCTTTCAGGTCGACATAGGAAACAGCGCAGTTTGTCGTTCCAAGATCGATTCCGACGATATATCGGTAGTCGGTACTCACGGGCTTTATTCCTTTTTTTGACCTTTACCGTCTACTTGAGTTCCACTTCCGCAGGCGCAATGATTCCGGGCTCCTGGTTCCCTGAAAACGTCGGCATTTCCAACTTTCCGGCCTGCCATCCACGATGTCTGAGAACCCCTGAAAATGGCGGCTCACCGACAACATTTCCCACAAGCTTGATGGTTCCCGGATCGAATCCGGAGCTTACGGTGACCGTTTCGCCTTCCATATGATGAATCACCGGTTTGAGAGACAGGTTTTTTTCAACCACCCGTCGGCATGTGGCATGAATTTCCCGAACGGCAGCGCCGATTTGCGAATCTTCATAGCCGTCAAGGTCTTCCGCAAAAAAGTCGATCAATCTTCCTTCCCGCTGCAGAACCGAAATAAGATGCAGGAACAGTCGCTGTTCCCTTGCCTTTATCTCAGCCTGTGCTTTGGCGGATTTCGTTGCATCGAACCGGTCGGTATCCCAGGCGGTTGGAGTTTCCGGGAGTCGTCGGGGTCGATACACCCAGCGAACGGCGCCGAAGACCAGAAGAAACAGCAGGAATGAACCCGGCATTGCAAAAAGCAGAAAATACTGTTCCAAAGAATGATAGGTCGTAATCACCGCGGTTGCTTCCGGAACGCCGGAAGCGGCCGTCATGAGAGGATCGATGACATTTTCAAGCGTAAAAAGCCCGTACCAGAGCGCAAGGTCCATGACGACCACAGCCAACAGCACAACAAAACCGGTCCACCAAAATGTACGGCGGGAAACGTTCTTTTTTTCCATATAATAACTCCATATACCAGCCAATTACCCCGCAAAAATACCGTGGGGGCAGGTTCAAAGCGGCATTGACGTGCTTTAATCAGGTCCGCAAACTAAGAAGTTAAATCAGACCTGTCAAGGCCTCATTTTGGGGGGCCGTGTGATTATGTCTAATCCGCTCTTTTTTACCCTTTGCCTTGAAAACAATGCCGTGATATAAATCATGGCCTAAAGAAACAAATAAACGTGAGGAAGGTGGAAGAAGATTTTTATGACTTCCAGTTTTAGAGATTATCCAGAAAATATCGAAGCCGCCGGTGCTGCTGATCAGGGTGAGTCGGCCACTCGAAAACAATTCGTCTCCCGGCGTCCGAATCACAGATTTGATTTCGATATCGGGTACTTGATTAAAAGTCCATGCAGGGGCTGCGCTCAACGCAAGGAGTTTCCCGGATGTGATGATGCCTGCGAGATATTGGATAAAATCCATTCGATTCTCTGTGACAGCGTCTCATGCTCCCGATATCGATGACCCGCGGGGTATAAAGGCTTGAATGTGGAAATATATCATAATTCTCGCAGCGCTCCTTTACATTCTCTCCCCATATGATTTTTTACCGGATTATATTGCCGGATGGGGATGGTTGGATGACATTGCTGTCCTGATTATTTTATGGCAGGTTCTTAAACGCTTGAAACAAGCTTCGGGGGACTATCAGGCACATCATACCGGCGGGCATCAGGCCAATGACGGGACTTCATCAGATAGTTCCCGCCAGGGCTCCGGCAAATTAGATCCTTATAAAATATTAGGCGTTACGCCACGTGCAACACCTGGGGAAATCAAAACGGCCTACCGGCATCTTGCCAGCCAGTATCACCCCGACAAAGTTGCCCACCTCGGTGAAGAATTCAGGGCCCTTGCGGAAAAACGATTCAAGGAAATCCAGGAAGCCTACCAACAGCTGACCCGAAAATAATCTAAACAGTTTTTTCTGTTTCAAGCCAGTAGGGATGGATCATATCTTCAAAGATGGCCAGGGCGGCGGCGGCGCCTTGGCCGGTGGCGGTGACGATTTGCTTGTAGCCGCCTTCCACGTCTCCGGCTGAATAGATGCCGGGAACATTGGTACGATGGTTACCGTCGTGCCGGATATAACCATCGTCGGTCAGGGCGACACCGATTTTTTCAGCCACGGAAACGGAAGGTTCATAGCCGATGGAAACAAAGACACCGTCGATCGCAAGCTCCTGAATTTTCCCGGTCTTATTGTTTTCAAGCAACACGGATTCCACTTTTTTATTGCCACGGATCTCCTTGACTTCGGTATTCCACATGACCGCTATGCCGCTGTCCTTGAATATTTTTTCAAGATATTCCTGTGCCCTGAGAGCGTCCCGGCGATGGACCAGCGTAACATTTACCCCCATATTTTTCAGGTGAAGCGCCTCAGTGACCGCGCTGTTTCCACCACCGACAATAATGACGGATTTATTGCTGAAAAGCGGGCCGTCACAGGTGGCACAATAACTGACCCCACTTCCGGAAAGGCGTTTTTCACCGGGAGTATTTAATAACCTGTGCTGCGCGCCCGTTGCGATCAATACAGATTTTGCATGAAATATCCGCCGGCTGGTTTTAATGATCATGGGGGATCCTTTCTCTATGGAAATAACCTCTTCCCCCTGAAAAATGGGAACATACTCAAGTGCATGGCTGACCATAATGTCCACAAGAGTCTTCCCTCCCACCTGGGTGAAACCCGGATAATTTTCCACCACCGGCGTTGTTGCCACCTGACCCCCAAGGGCTCCTTTTTCCACGACAACGGCATTCAAGCCGCTTCTTTGAGCGTAAATGCCGGCCGAGAGACCGGCCGGACCGCCACCGACAATCAAAAGGTCTGTCTCCACAAGTTCCGCATCATTATCCGGTATAAAAAGGGTCGCCGGTTCAAGCTTTTGAAGAGACAGGGAAAAAAGTTCCTCCGACCGTGCACCACGGCCTATCAGAATATCATTTGCATAGGCCTGGGGAACGCTCTGGGCGGAATATTTTTCGGCAAGATCAGGATTGCATTGAATATCCACCAATTCAACGGAAACGAACTCCGGAAGTTCAATGGCGGTTTTGACGGCGTTGACGGCTTCCTGTGGGCAATAGGGGCAAGACGGGCTGACGAACACCCGGATCTGACGCGGACTGTCGATTTTTTTGAGTACCTTTACAGCCTGTTCGTTCAGGTTGCTGCGTCCCATTCCCACCAGGAGGATCGTTTCCAGAAGGGTTCTTCCCTCCTCCCCCATGGGGGCGCCCAACCATCGGATGTTGTATTTTTCAGGGGCAATCAGCAATGTAGGGGCACGATTGACATTCCATTTACGGGCTTCTTCGGAGTCGAGTGAATATTCCCGGAAGGGGATTTTATCCGTCAGCTCCCTGAATGCACGAATCATCTGACGGCTGCTTGTTGAAAAAATATCGTCAGCATTTTGCTTGGTGAAAAGGAATATGGGGATTTCGTATGGTAGACTTTCAAAGGTTTTTTTTAGCTGTTTAATAAATTCAGTGGCACCCATTTCAGTTGTATTATCATCCGCCATATTATCCTCCTGGTGCGTCTTTTGGTAAGATAAAGCTGGTTTTTTCCCGTTTCATAAAGATAAGAAAAGGAAGAAGGTGTGTCAACCGAATCCTTTTTCAGCCGGGGGATTGAAAAAATAATCAGGAGGGGATAAAAAACGCATATGAAGAAAAAAAAGAAAAAGGTGGTTACGATCGGTGGCGGAACCGGTCAGTTCACTCTGCTCTCCGGGCTCCGGAACCATTTGGACATGGAGATCACGGCGGTGGTTTCCATGATGGACAGTGGCGGAAGCACAGGACGGCTCAGGGATGAATTCGGAGTTCTGCCGCCGGGAGATGTGCTCAAATGCATCCTAGCCCTGTCTCCCTACAGGGATTTCACCCGTAACATCTTCCTTCGTCGATTTACGGAGAACAGGCGGTTGAAGGGTCACACGGCGGGGAACATGCTGCTTACCATGCTTTCCCAGTATACAGGGAGTTTCCCCAGCGGCATCAAGGCACTTGCGGAAATTCTGGAGTCCAGGGGAACGATCCTGCCGGTGACCGTGGATCGTGCGACGCTGGTTGCAGAACTGACCGACGGAAGTCGAATCTTCGGCGAAAGCGCCATTGACCGTCCCGAGTATGCGCAACGGGAAAGCATACGCGACGTTTATCTTGTACCGCACCATGGTGATTCCATTTCCGTCTTTCCGCCCGTGATCGACGCTATCTACAACGCGGATGTTATTATCATCGGCCCCGGAGATCTATTTACCAGCATCATCCCGAATTTCGTAGTCCCCTCAGTTACGGAGGCCGTTCAGAAAACATCCGCCCATGTGATTTATATTTTAAACATCATGACAAAATACGGTGAAACACAAGATTTTTCCGCAATCGATTTTGTGGAAAAAGTTGAGACGAGCATCTGCCGCAAAATACAGAGCATCATTTACAATACCCTGGCACCCGAGCCATATCTTCTGGAGAAGTATCGCGAGGAACGGTCGGAAATGATCCGTGTGTCTCCGGCCTCAGAATGTTGGAAAGAGTATTCTCTCTTCGGAGCCGACATGCTAAACACTTCCGGAGATGTAATTCGACATGATTCTAAGAAACTTGCGGATATTATAAACCGGATATTAACGAAAAAAGACATCCCATGAAAACAAACAGAAGGAGATTGATGGCGGGCATCATGGGGGGCGGCTCCGCATCACCGTCTATCCTGGAATCCGCATACCGTCTTGGCTGCATGATCGCACAGAAAGACTGGGTGCTCCTAAACGGAGGGAGAAACAGCGGCGTGATGGAAGCTTCCGCCAGAGGTGCCAGGGAATGCGGGGGGCTCACCATCGGCATCCTTCCCGATAGCGACTGCGGACGTGCTTCTGCTTATATCGACGTGGCCATCGTCACGGGAATGGGACAGGCCCGGAACAGTATCAATGTGCTTTCAAGTGACATCGTCATTGCCTTCCCTGGGGGCGCCGGCACATTATCCGAGATCGCACTGGCTCTTAAAAGCGCAAAGCCGGTAATCCTTTTAGGTTACAAGAAAGAAAACATCATTGAAGCATCCGCCCCACCGGGCCTTCTTCACTATGCCGACTCTCCGGAGGACGTTATAAATACTATTTCCGATTTGTTACAACCATTCTGATGGGTTTCAATACGGCGAAAAAAGATATCCGCAGATTACGCAGATTCACGCAGATTTTAAAAGAAAGAAAAACAGAATTCATGTTTTTTAAATCTGCGTGAATCTGCGTAATCTGCGGATTATTTACGTTTTTGACAAATCGGTAATGCTCACCCGGTGAATGCGCCTACTGCTTCAAGCCAAGCAGCGATTCAGCGTAAGCGAGATCCTCCGGTTCGGTGATTTTTATGTTGGTCCGACTTCCGACAACGACCCTGACCTGACCGGACATCATCTCCACCAGCGCCGCGTCATCCGTTCCGGAAATCCCATTTTTTACGGCATGCTCGTGTGCCTCCCGAATAATACCGTATTTGAACACCTGGGGGGTCTGGGCAAGCCAGATGCTGTTTCGTGGTAGTGTGCCGGATATGCGGTCGCTGTCGTTTTCCACCTGTTTGACGGTATCCTGGGCGGGAATCGCAAGAATGCTTGCACCACATTTTTCGGCAGACACCACACACGACTCGATCTGTGACTGTGTGACCAACGGGCGTACACCATCATGAATCACCACGAGGTCGTTTGGTGACATGTTTTTTTCCATGGCGGTGAGGCCACGATAGACGGACTTCTGGCGTGATTCTCCACCCGGGACAACCCGCCATTCGGCTTTAATGGGATATCGCCCGAAAAGCCCCCTGCAGTAGTCTACATCCGCAGGCGGCACCGCTATGTATATCGCTCGTATGAACGGACAGTCGCTGAACACCCGGACAGTTCGGGTGATGATCGGGGCCCCCCCGAGAAGAAGATACTGCTTTCGAGCGGATGCATTCATTCGAACGCCTTTTCCGGCTGCGACGATGAGGGCGGAAACCAGGGGATCAGTCATTGAGTAATTATCTCAAGTATCCGAGTTGTTTGGGTAAAGGGACCCCTTTTCCAAGCGTGTCTTCACCGTAGTTGACGCTTGCGAGCACTTCGATATCCTTAAGGGCACGCAGATCCCCCTCAAAAACCACCCGCTGTATATTTTCCTTCTGAATTTTCCCCCCCGCCCACTGGATATCCAGAACGGAACTGGCGTCAAAGCGATCGGAGTCAATACAAAGTTCCACCTGACCGCCGTAATACTGCACGATTTTGGCTACGAGGAGGCTGGGGCGGCTGTGAAATCCAAGCTTCTGGGGAATTCCAACGGTGATGGAAGATCTTTCGATGTGTTCATTCAGAATGTCCTTGGCAAGCTCTTTGCCGGTGGACATGAAGTGGCAGACATAATAGAGTGCATAATTGATGGTACGGTCCAGAAGAAGTTGCGGGTCGACAAGGGATGTCAGGCGGTCATAGACCTGCTTATAAATATTTTTATACCCTGCCTCATGAAGATGGCGTTCATAGAAGTGAAGCAGCCTTCCCACCATCTGCAGCAGGTGAAAAACCACTGAAAAATGCCCCCGAATCTGTTTCAGCTTACGGTCGCCGAATCGATATCCTCCATGAATCACATACGTATCGAAGGAAGATTGCAGATTATGCACCAGCATTTCGAAACGCCGCATTTCAACTTCATTGATCTTTTGAGGCACCATGCTGCGGAGGGTTTCCGGAGAATACGGTTCGAAAAAACTGATTTCATCGAATTTTTTTGAAATATTCAGAAATTCACTGGCAATATTGACAATATGCTCCTTTTGTTGGTCCCTGTTGACATCGTCGATATCAAAGGGAAGCATTTCCCCTGTACTGATGCCCGGGAAATCACTGGAGCTGAATTTGTCTTCCGGCAACGGGATATTCAATAATTTTGCTTCATTGAGTATCACCGGTGCCATCTTGATCAATGTCTTGTTTAGAAAATTGAGCGTCGCAGCGCCTTCTTTTTCAAACTCTTCCGTATCCGTCAGAAGATAAAAAGCAATTCGGTTCGAAATATGCATCTGAGAATAGGCGGCAGTCGTTAAATGCCTGACGGCCGCCGCAAATTCACGGTAGAGGTACCATGCCGAGCTGTTTTTTGCGCCATGAAAATCAAGGAAGTCTTCAAGAAGCTGCGAGGTGGATGTCATCTTTGAATAGAGCTTTTTTGTAAAATAAAGCTGAGGATGCTCAAATTCAGAAATATAGCTGCAGCATTTCAGGTAATCCAGAGAAAAAATTCTCGCTTTTTCAGCAAAAGAAATGTCACACGAAGTGTGGGGTGTTTCCATATAGTACGACCGGTGTCTGATCACTAAAAGCGAAAATCGCATTCATGTGAAAAAAGGTTATTGGAAAATTCAGGACAAATCGGCCGGAGTCGCCAGTAAGCCGGATTCTGTCCCCGGACCGGATTGCTCCGTCCCGGGGAACGATCATTCATCTTTGGACGCCGATTGCCCGGCATCTCCTGCGACCTACCCGGGAGCTTGGGCGGGCCACCCTCAACGCTCCCCTATTTGGTTTTGCACCGGGTGGGGTTTACCTAGCTTCCCCGGTCACCCGGGGAACTGGTGCGCTCTTACCGCACCGTTTCACCCTTACCCCGCAAGCGTGCGAGGCGGTTTGCTTTCTGTTGCACTTTCCTTCACGTTGCCGCGACTCCATGTTATGGAGCACCCTGCCCTGCGGTGTCCGGACTTTCCTCAGGGAACGCATCCCCTGCGATCGTTCCGGCGACTCCAACCGATTTTGCCTTTTACTCATTACTCCAGCATATCGTTCCAGAAAACGATCCTATCGCAGTGTGGACAAAATTTCAACTGATCCCCACGTTGCAATTCATTGAACATCTGGGGGGGGATATTCAAATGGCATCCCTGGCAGATCGCTTTTAAAACGGGGACCACGGGTCTGGTTCTGACAATCTTTTTCACCCGGTCATAATCGGCCATGAGTGCGGTATCCACATCTTCGGCCAACTGACGCCGCAACTGCTCGGCCGCGTCCAGGCGTTTTGCATTCTCCTCGGCTTCTCGGTTTATCGTATCCTTTTCCGCCGTCAAATTCGCCAGAATCTGTTTTAAAATCCCACTCTTTTCAGTCAGTTCCCTTTCGACCGTTTCCATCTGTTCCAGGCAATCGATCATTTCATCTTCAATAGCTGAATTTTTTCCTTTGATATCGTCGATTTCTTTAAGGATCGCCTGGTATTCCTTATTTGTTTTGACGGATCCCAGTTTTTCCTGGCTTTTGGATATCTTGGCAATATTGGTCTGAACTTCGGATTCCATCGAGCGATACTTTTTTTTCAATACCGCTAAACTGTTTTTTTCGTTTTCATACGTCGTTTGAAGTGATTCCTGCTTGTTGTCCAGATCCGCCAATCGTCCAGGGACTGAGTTGAGATTACTGTTTAACCGATCGATTTCAATTTCAGCTTTTTGAAATTCGAGCAGGCTTTCAAGATTTTGTTTCATGTCATACCCCTTAAGACCATCGAATAGTTTTCGTCCCCAGAGTGTTGATGAAGAAGCTACAAAACCACAAAGGGATCTTTTTCGATCTCACATGTGAGAACGTCGACATCCGGATGGGTGTTGCCAAAAATCTTCGATAAACGATTGCCAAGTTGCCGTACCATAATATGCTCCGATCCGAAATGTCCGATGTCGATCAGGGCGCGTCCTCTTTCCTCTGCGTCTCTTGCATCGTGATATCGTATGTCTCCCGTAATGAAAACAGTGGCGTCGGATTCATAAAAATGCCCTAAAAGATCACCTCCGCTGCCGGTACAAATCGCCACACGGCATACCGTCTGATGTGGATCTCCGATCATCCGAATGCTATCGAGCCCGAGATTTTTCTTGATCGTTCGGCAAAGAGATGCCAGATCGGTTCGTTCCTGAAGGTCACCGATCCGTCCGAGTCCGGTTTCGGCTTTCGGCATGGATGACGAGGTTTCCATAACCGCCAGAACCGTATTGTTTTTGAGTCCCAACCGTGCAGCCAGTTCATCGTTGAGACCATCTTCGGCGCTGTCGAAATTGGTATGGAGGGAATATACGGAGATGGCATTTCGAATGGCGTTGCCGATGATCTCTCCGATGGGGGTTGACAGATCAATGGATTTAAGCGGCCGGAACAAAAGCGGATGATGCGTCACCAGCATGTCAGCGCCTTTCTCGGAGGCATGGCTCATAACATCACGGGTGGCATCAAGCGCGATCATGACTTTTTTTACCGGCCAATCCCGTCGTCCAACCTGAAGCCCCGGGTTATCCCAGGATTCCGCCAGACTGACAGGAGCAATCTCTTCCAGAATTTTGATAATATCTGCAACCGTTGTCGTCATACGGCCGTTCCTCCAATGAAAAAGGCGTGACCCCTTTCGGCCACGCCTTTTGAAAACTGGATATGTGGACATCTCCCACAAATCACAAACATTGGTATTTTTTGCTGTAAATCAAACGGCATTCAAGCTTTGCATCCCTCTTGTTGGTGGGCCCACCTGGATTCGAACCAGGGACCGACCGGTTATGAGCCGGTGGCTCTGCCAGCTGAGCTATGGGCCCCGAATAAACGGCGAATGACTTAGTACCGGTAGGAGCGCTTTTTGTCAAGGGGCTGCTCACCACCAAAGACTCAATAATCGATAAAGCTCTTGAGCTTTCTGCTTCGTGTGGGGTGTCGCAGCTTCCTTAACGCTTTTGCTTCAATCTGCCGGATACGTTCGCGGGTTACGGCAAAATCCTGTCCGACCTCCTCCAGTGTATGGTCGGCTTTCTCACCGATTCCGAATCTCATTCTCAGTACTTTCTCTTCCCTTGGCGTCAGTGTTGCCAGTACTTTGCGGGTCTGCTCCGCGAGATTGAGACTGACAGCGGCTTCGGAGGGCAGCATGAATTTCTTGTCCTCGATAAAATCCCCGAGGTGACTGTCCTCTTCTTCTCCGATGGGGGTTTCCAGGGAAATCGGTTCCCGTGCGATCTTGAGTACTTTCCGTACTTTTTCAAGGGGGATTTCCATTTTTTCCGCGATCTCTTCGGGAGACGGTTCCCGTCCCAGTTCCTGAACAAGATACCGGGATGTGCGAATCAGTTTGTTGATGGTTTCAATCATATGGACCGGGATCCTGATGGTACGCGCCTGGTCGGCGATCGCCCGGGTGATCGCCTGGCGAATCCACCAGGTGGCATAGGTGGAAAATTTATACCCCCGCCGGTATTCGAACTTGTCCACGGCTTTCATCAGTCCGATGTTGCCCTCCTGGATCAGGTCCAGGAATTGGAGCCCCCGGTTGGTATATTTTTTCGCGATGCTGACCACCAGACGAAGGTTGGCTTTTATCAATTCGCTTTTGGCCAATTTGGCCCGCAATCGCCCGTCCTGAATGCTTGACATGATCCGTTTCAGGGTCCGGCCTTTTGCCTTCAGCTCATTTTCCACCGTGTAGACCTCTTCCCGGATCTCCTTCAACTGGCTGTAAATAGTTTCAATTTCATGGACTTTCAGGTTGCATTGCGGTCGAGCCCATTTGCAGAAATCCTTTTTCGTACCGAGATGGGCCCGAACCTCACTGATATTGGCATTCAGTGACTTTGAAATGGAGATCATTTTCTCCTCCATCTCATCAAACCATTCGATGTAGCTCCGAATAGCATCTTCCATCTGATCAATAACAGCGCCCTCGAGTCGCCAGGTCCTCATCATTTCAAAAATCTTGCGATTGCGTCTGGCGACGCTTCTGCGAACTCTCCGTCTCTCATCCGGCGGCATTTCGGCGCCAAAAAGCTTTTCACGAAGCGATTGGTTTTCCTGCTCGATCTCTTTGATGGCATGAATGGTACTCAGAAAATTTTCAATTTGAAGCGCTTCGTCGATATACGCATCCCCCTCGTCGAGGTCACGGAGTACGTGTTTGGGACGAATTTCCTGGCTTTCAATTTTATCTCCCAGAGCGATAAGCGCCTTCACACCGGTTTTGGTTTCAAGAATCGCCTTCAGCACCTCCTGCTCACCCGCCTCAATTTTTTTGGCGATCTCCACTTCCCCTTCCCTGCTGAGCAGGGTGACGAGCCCCATTTCGCGCAGATACATCTTGACAGGATCCGTTACCGTCCCGAAGTCCGGTGTGTCCGTATCGTCCGACGTTGAACTGGTGCCGGATGTCTGTTTTGAAACCGGCAGCTTGTCTTCATCCAGTATTTCTATGTCCAGATCATCGAAAAGCATCAGGGTCTCGTCGATCTGGTCGGAAGAAAGCATTTCTTCGGGCAGAGCGGCGTTTATTTCTTCGTATGTCAGATGCCCCTGTTTTTTGCCTTTGGAAATCAACTCGGTCAGAGCTTTCGGATCGACTTCTTTTTCCTTTGAAATGTCTTCTTTTTCAACGGTTTTTCTTGCCATAAACTTTCGCCTCCCAAAGCGGTCAGTTTATTCGAAACTTGTCCGATAACCGGTTATGGGCTTTTTATGAAACTGCCCTTGTTTTTTAAGTTCCGCCGCCTTCTCAACGGCAATGATTTTTTTCTTGCCTGCTCAAGTTTTTCTCTTAACAGCTTGTCCAGTGTTTCAGGATCTTCATCGGCTTCAGCGGCTTTTATTTCCTGGATAAGTGATCGATTTTTTCGGCGTCTGCTCGATTCAAACTGATCCAGCAATTTCAAACATCCTTGCTCATCCCAGGATTCATCCCCGATGGCAAGGGCCGTGGCAAGCGCCCGCACATCATCCGCTTCGATCTTATCGAGTACGGAAGCGATGTCCCGGGAACCGTCATGATGTTCAACCACGGTTCTACTTATCAAACGAAGCCGGTCGTCCCCAAACAATTCCCACAGTCTGCGTTTGCGGATCTCTATGATCATGGATGGAAACTGAAGCATCATGGAAACGATCCTTGATTCCATCCTTGTATGAATCGACCGGCCGGTATCGCTGGCGGAGAGGCTGGCGTCCGATTGAAATCCACCGTTGTAATCACGACCTCTTGTGCCGGCAGCCGATTTCGTATGATCGATCTTTTCGATGACAGCGGTTTCATCAACATCGATCCGCTCACAGAGCGATTTTACATACAAAGACCTTGCCACCTGATCCTCAATATCCGCAAGAGGCGTTTTCATATCCTCAATGATTCGAATTTTCCCCTCGGGCGTCAGGCCGTGACGTTTCACCGCGGATTCGATCAAAAACGAAACGGTGCTTAAAGCCTTTCCCGCGGCCGCTTGAAATTTGCCAGCTCCGTACTCTGCCAGAAAGGAATCCGGGTCATGACCTTCCTCAAGAACAAGAATATAAGCATCCATATACTCTTTTGCAAAAATATCGATACTTCTTTCAGCCGCCTTGATCCCGGCGGCATCTGAATCGAATACCAGAACCACCCTGCCCTGTGCACCTACCAGGCCCCGCAATACTCTCACATGCTCTCCCGTCAGCGCCGTTCCGAGTGTAGCCACGCAATTGGGTATCCCGTGCTGAAACATGGCGATCAGATCAAGGTATCCTTCGACGATATATACCAGTTCCTTTTCACGGGCTTCCCGTTTCGCCTGGTCGATGCCGTAAAGTGTTCGGCCTTTGTTGTACACGGGTGTTTCCGGAGAATTGAGGTATTTCGGAAGGGAATCATCCATCACCCGGCCACCAAATCCGATGACCTGTTTGCTGATATTGAAAATGGGAAAGACAATCCGATTTCTGAACGAATCGTAATGACCGGACCCATTTTTTCTCGGTACGATCAGGCCCAGTTTTTCAGCCAGTGCAGGAGGAACCGGGAAACGCCTGTTTCGAAAATAACCTGCCAAGTGGTCCCAGCCCTCCGGCGCGTATCCAAGTTGAAATGTATCGATGGTTTCCCTGCTTATACGCCTCTTTTGAAGGTATTTCATTGCGTTTTCGCCACCGGAGCCTTTGAGCCTGCTCTGGTAAAAATCTTTTGCCAGCCGATTGACCTTCAAGAGCTGGTCCCGTTCGGTCATTCGTTGTTTCTGCTCGGGTGAAATGGATTCGACCGGGATATGAACACCGGTTCTTCGGGCAAGATCCCGAACAGCTTCCGGGAAACTCATCCCCTCCTTTTTCATAAGAAAGGCAATGGCATCCCCCCCGATGCCGCATCCGAAACAATAAAAAATCTGTTTAGAGGGATTGACTGAAAAAGACGGTGTCTTTTCGGCATGAAACGGACAAAGTCCCTGATAATTTTTACCGGTTTTTTTCAATACAACGGATTCTGAGATCAGCTCGAGGATATCCGCGGCCTCTCGCACCTCTTTTATTTTGTCCTCAGGAATAATTGCTGCCAAGGAGCCTGTCCTCCAATCGATTGAACCCGGTAAAACTAACGATTGCGGAAAGGACGGGACTGCTTCAGATCGCGCTGAACATACCGCCGGCCGTTTTTTTTGTTAAACGCTATTTTTATTACTTGATAAGCTTTATGTCAAGACTATATTTGTATCCGTTTCAAATGAACGCTTTGTATCGAGTGTCCGACGGCTGCGCCTTTTCGGTGGTCTGGATAGCATCCGACAAATCCATGGCGCCCGTATAGAGCGCCCGTCCGGTAATCATGCCAACAACTCCGGAAGATTCAAGCGGCAGAAGGTTTATCACATCCTTAATGCCGCCGACGCCACCGGATGCCACAATCGGAATGCGAACGGCTTCGGCAAGGAGTCGGGTTTCTTCCAGATTCGGGCCTGTTTCCATACCATCCCGATGGATATCCGTAAAATTGATGGCCGCCACACCGCAGTCTTCAAACTTTTTTGCAAGATCAATCGCTTTTGTATCCGTGTCCTTGGTCCACCCCTCGATGGCAACTTTTCCGTTTCGGGCATCGATGCCGACAATGATTTGATCCGGGTATTGTCGGCAGGCTTCCAGTACAAGTTTTGGATTTCGGATGGCTTCGGTCCCGATAATGACACGCCTGACGCCCAACTCCAGATACATATCAATGGTTTTCATGTTGCGGATTCCGCCCCCCACCTGTATCGGTACCCGGATGCTTTTTACAATATCTCGGATTGCGTTCAGGTTCTTGGGACTTTTCTCGATCGCTCCATCGAGGTCAACCACATGGATAAGCCGGGCGCCGCATTGTTGCCATTTTTCCGCCATGGCGGTCGGATTATCGGAAAAAACGGTTTCCGCATCCATGCGTCCTTGAAGAAGCCGGACGCATCTCCCTTCCTTTAAATCAATCGCAGGAATGATGATCATTTGCTAAATGGTTCCTTTGGATGAACGTACTTCGGAAACACGAGGATCGAGGCGGGAGGCATCGTGGAGCGCACGCCCCAGAGATTTGAAAATCGATTCGATAATATGATGCTCGTTTTCGCCGTAAGCGACATTGATGTGAAGATTCATACCGGCACGGGTAGATACGGCCCGAAAAAACTCCTTGGCAAGGCAGGTCAGGCTGTTGCCGCTTTGCAGGAGCGAAGCCGGGACATTGAAAACCATATATGGACGATTGGAAAGGTCCACTGTGACCGAGGTCAACGCTTCATCCATGGGCGTAACAGCATGCCCGAATCGTCGAATTCCCTTCCGGTCTCCAAGGGCCTTCTGAATCGTCTCTCCGATGACGAGCCCCAGATCCTCTACCGTGTGATGAAAATCGACTTCAATGTCCCCTTTCGCCTCCACTGTAAGGTCAAAAAAACCGTGAACGGCAAAGAGGGTGAGCATGTGATCGAAAAAAGGGATGCCGGTGGAAAGTCCTTCTGCTTTTCCCTTTCCGTCCAAGTTCAAATGCATGCGAATCTGGGTTTCTTTGGTATTTCGCTCCACACTGGAAGTCCGCGTTTTCATATTTTCCCTTTGTTTTCGCTATTAAAATTCAGCATGTAGAGATAACCGTCCATGATTTGAATTTAAAATATTATCTTGTATCGATATTGAAATCAAGATCTTTTGGCTTCTTCATGCCTGAATTGCCCGGGTCATCAGTTCTCCCATGATTCTGGAAAAGGAGGCGGGGTCCTCTATTTTCCCGCCTTCACTGATGGTCGCCAGATCCAGAAGCACTGCACCGTAATCGGGAAGCTCCGGATGATTTTTGTCTGTTTCAAAAATCGTTTTCAGTTTCCGGATCACCGGGTGACTTGTATTCAGCTCGAGTACGCGCTTGACCTCGGGAGCCTCCTGGCCGGTCGCCTTGAGTATTTTTTCCATATAGGCGCTCACGCCGGAGTCTTCGCCGGAGAGGCAGGCGATGGAGTTTTTAAGTCTTGAGGAAGCTTTGACGTCTTTGACCTTGTCGCCCAGCGTATCTTTGATGAATTTGAAAAAATCGGCAAAGCTTTCTTTTTCGGATTTATTGGCGGCATCGTCTTCCAGCATCCCGGTTTCAGCGCTTTTGAGCTTCTTTCCGCCGTACTCGGTGAGACTTCGAACCACCCATTCATCCACCGGATCCGTCATCAGGAGGACCTCGTACCCTTTCTCCTTCAGCTGTTCCAGATGAGGGCTGTTTTTCAAAGTGGAAACCTTCTCGCCTGTTATATAAAAAATTTCGTTCTGATCCGGCTTCATGTTTTCAACGTAGGTATCCAGGGATATTCGTTTTCCTTCTGATTCGGTGGTCTCATATCGAAGAAATGTCGCAATTTTATCTTTATTCTCAAAATCGGTATGAATTCCGATTTTGAGAATTTGTCCGAATTCCCCATAAAATTCGTCGTATTTTTCGGCTTCAAGCCCCCCGATCAACTCAAAAATTTTCTTGACAAGATTGCGCCGGATGTTCGTCACAAGCCGATCCTGCTGAAGGATTTCACGGCTGACATTCAGGTTCAGGTCCGGTGCATCCACAACCCCCTTGATGAACCCGAGGTATTCCGGCATCAACGCCTTGCAGTTGTCCATGATAAAAACACGCTTACAGTAAAGATGAATGCCGTGTTTGTGCTCGGGGGTCATCAGATCAAACGGTGCTTTGGAGGGGATGTATAAAAGCGCGCTGTATTCGGTGGTCCCTTCGAGCTTGACATGAAGATGACAAAGCGGGGGATTCCAATCATGACTCAGGTGAGCATAAAAATCCTTATATTCCTCTTCCGAAACGTCTTTTTTGTCCCTGGCCCAGATGGCCTTCATGGAATTGAGCGTTTCGTCTCGTCTGACTTCCCGGGTCGATTCCCCGATGGGCTTGCCCTCTTTATCCTGAAGCCTTTCGTTTTCCGGGATTGTTTCCCGGGCGGTCACTTCCATAATAATTGGATAGCTAACAAAATCCGAGTGTTTTTTGATAATCTGACGAATCGTCCATTCGTCGGTAAAATCCTGTTCATCGTCTCCGGATTTCAGATGAAGTTCGATGGTAGTGCCCCGTGGGGCGGACGACAGTTCCTCAATGGTATAGGTTCCGTCCCCGGTGGATTCCCACCGGGTTGCCTGTCCGGATTCTGCGGATGCAGTGGTCAGTGTGATCCGATCGGACACCATGAACGCGCTGTAAAAACCAACACCAAACTGTCCGATGAGTTCGGGGGGAGCTGCGTTGTCGGATTTTGTCTGTTCGAGGGCTTTCAAGAAGGCTGAGGTGCCGCTTTTGGCAATGGTGCCGATATTTTCCTGAACTTCATCAAGCGTCATGCCGATGCCGTTGTCGATAATTCGCAGCCGCTTTGATTTTGTGTCGGTTTCGATCCGGATTTTTAGTTCAGGATCGTCTTCAATCATTTTCGGATTCGTCTGGGCCTTGAACCTCAGTTTATCGAGGGCATCAGATCCATTTGAAATCAACTCCCTGAGAAATATTTCCTTGTGTGAATAGAGGGAATTGATTATCAGATTCAACATTTGCTGGACTTCGGTTTTAAACTGGTGGGTTTCCTTTTTCCCCTCCATCGTCATTCCTCCTTTTGGCTCGGTGGCAGCTCCCCGCTTTTTCTGAAATTTACGATATCAAAATTCGGACTATACATTTTCAAAAAAAAATAATAAGCGTTTTTTCAGTAAAAATGGGAGTGAAATTGAAAATGTCAACCCCCTGGAATATGTCGAGGAAGGGAAAATAGAGGATAAAAATGCTATGCTTTTAAGTGGCCGCTATTCCGGAACAAGGTCATACCAATACCGCATAACATCGGATCTCGTTATGATTCCGATCATTTTTCCATTTTCCACAACAGGAAGCCGTCCGATATCGTATTTGATCATGAGGCCTGACGCATCGGAGGGACTTTCGGCGGAATCGATGGTGATGACGTTTGTGCTCATGAAGGCTTTTACAGGTGCCTTGAGCTGGGTCTCCTTTTTGATTTTTCTCTGAAAGTCGCGCCGGGAAATGATCCCGGTAATGCGATCCTCAGTGTCCACCACCGGTACGCCGGTGCATCCTTGAGACCGAAGCAGGTTCGCCGCTTTTTCCATGGAGGCGGTTTCCAAAATGCGGGTGACCGGGAAGGACATCAGATCGCTGACCAGAATCGTCGTTGTTTGATTCCCCGACAGGAGCTCTCGTATCCATTCCTCGATGGCATCCATTGACTTTGCCTTGACCAGAACGGATCCGGCTCCAGGTACCCCCCCGCCCCCCATGCCTCGCATGATAGCACCGACATTGATACGATCGTTGTCGCTTCGACCGATGACGACACAATTATTTCTGCCGGTGTCCTCAAATATTCCGAATGCCGCATCCACATTCAGGATTTCCCTGTACATATGAACAACCACTGCGAGGTTGTCCACAAACCCGTCGATGGGAATTTTTGAAAAACCGATGCGAAAACCGTTCATTCGGCTTCTTTTTGCAGTTTTCAGCATCTCGAACAAAATATTTTTCTGTTTCTGGCCATATGCCGGCCTCAGAATATGGTTCAACAGATTCAGGTCCGCATTGTTTTCCATGAGGAAAGCCGCTGTTCTTGCATCTTCGGGGGTCGTGCTTGGGAAAGAAAGATTCCCTGTATCCTCATAAATGCCGGCTAAAAAGAGGGTGGATTGGATAGGCGAAAGCTTCAGGTTCTTTTCTTTCAGTTCGCGAAGCATTAGGGTTATATTCGCACCCACCTGTTCGCGGCATTGGCAATTGGCCTGAAGATCCCCTTCATGGGGATGATGGTCATAAAGGATAATGTTGAGCTTTTCTTTTTCCCGGATTTCCGGGGGTACCGACAACCGGTCCCAGCTTCCGGCATCCACAACAATCAGGGTGTCTGCCTTCTGGTAATCGATTTCCTTCCAGGTTCGGATGTTGAGAAGGTCCTTATGGATTGCCAGGAATTCCTTTACATTGGCATTGATCGGTTTTGGCAGGACAGGAAACGCATCCGGATGAATCAGCGTGGCGGCAATCACGGATGCCAATGCATCAAAATCCGTATTTTTATGGGTAGTGACGATCCTCAAACTTACCTCCACAAATCCGACTGCGGTTTCAGAACGTTGACAGATCAATACCAGAAGAAGGTCCGTGAGCCCAGAATAGCTCTTTTTATATTATCGTCAAGAGGATTTGGAATCTTTAAAGATTCAATGTTTCGAGCATCTTGAACCTTCCCATTATTTTTTATCTTGAATTAATTGTTCATCTTGCCTTAAAGAATATTTTCTGATTGCCGATTACTATGAAGAGGTACTCACGAACATTATTGAACTTAATCAGTTGTTCAAGGGAACGTTTTCATACTCATGAAACATCAACCGAGAATACTAATCGTTGACGACAGCACCGCCATTAGAAATGCACTGTACAGAACCCTTCGACCGCTGACCTTGGAACTTGACCAGGCTGAGAACGGTCAAATCGGTCTCGAAAGCGCTCATCAAAGGCCATATGATTTGATTATTACGGATGTAGACATGCCCATAATGGATGGGTTTACATTCTGCAAGGCATTGAAATTAAGTCCAAAAGTTAATAATATTCCGGTTGTTATCCTCAGCTCCCACGATAAGGAATCCGATATTGAGCAAGGCTTTGAAGTCGGTGCCTCCGCCTATGTTTCCAAAACCAATGCCCAGCAGCAGCTCCCCAAAGTCGTCGAAAACCTGCTAGAAAAGACAAGACTGCTCAAAAAGCGCCTGGTTCTTGTGGTTGACGATTCCAGACTGATTACGAACATTGTTCAAACCGGACTTTTAAAAGAGGGGTTTGACGTTCTTACGGCCCAGAACGGCCGGCAGGCAATAGACGTACTTTCCGTGCACAGACCGGATCTCATTATCAGTGATCTCAACATGCCCGTAATGGATGGCTTGACCCTTTGCCGCACCCTGAGACAGCATCCGGAATTCTCATCGATTCCTTTCGTATGTATGAGCTCTGAAAGCGATCGATACCGCATGCGCCAGATGCTTCAAAGCGGCGCGGCCACTTATATTGTAAAGCCTTTCAACGTCGATCAGTTGGTTATAATGGTTGAAAAACTCCTGTCCGATCATTTCCAGCTCATGCTGAAAGAAAGGGAGCGGCTCGAAACTGAGCGACAGGCCATGCTGGCAAGTATCTCGAGTCTTGTCCAGGCGCTGGAAGCCCGCGACCAGTATACTCGTGGACATTCCGAGGAAGTCAGCAAAATCACCATCGAACTCGCAAAGCGAATGAATATCGCCCAGGATGAACTGGAGGACATCGAAATTGCAGCCAGGCTTCATGATATGGGGAAAATCGGCGTACGGGACGATGTACTTTTAAAACCGGGAAAGCTGACCGATGCTGAATTTGCAATGATTAAGCGCCACCCGGTGATCGGGGCGAAAATATTGGCGCCGATTCCAAGCCTCGAAAAAGCAATCCCCATCGTGTTGAGTCATCATGAACGTTTTGACGGGAAAGGATATCCGGAGGGCCTCAAGGGGACCAAGATTCCCTTTTGGGCCCGGATTACCGCCGTGGCCGACACATATCATGCCCTTATCAGCAACCGTCCTTATCGAAATAGCCTCCCAAAGGAAAGGGCCCTGCAGATCATCGAAGACGTCAGAGGGTCTCAGCTTTGCCCCGAAAGCGTCGATTTGTTCCTGGAGTGGATACAATCCACCTCTGATAACAAGAGCCATCAAGACGACGCTGCTTGACTTTCTGTGTATTCTGAAGAATAATCGATAAATTTGTTAATAACGGAATATTCGTCCCTGCTGTCCGGGATTTTTTTGTCCAAGTATATACAAAGACAACCGCGTAAAGGAGAAGTAAATGTTAGAACATGCCGTCGCAGGAATCAAGCTTCCAGACTATTCGCATCTATCTTATAAAGTGGCCGATGAATCCCTTGCAGATTTCGGTCGAAAAGAAATTTTGATCTCAGAGCAGGAAATGCCCGGGCTGATGGCTGTGAGGGAAAAATATGCGGCGAACCACCCGCTTCAAGGGGCCAGAATATCCGGCTCCCTTCATATGACCATTCAAACCGCGATTCTCATCGAAACCCTCAAAGCGCTGGGCGCGGATGTGCGCTGGGCATCGTGCAATATTTTTTCCACCCAGGACCATGCCGCCGCGGCAATTGCGGCAACCGGAACTCCGGTTTTTGCCTGGAAGGGTGAATCTCTCGAGGAGTATTGGGAATGTACTTTCCAGGCTCTCAACTTTCCCGGCGGAAAAGGTCCTCAACTGATTGTAGACGACGGCGGCGATGCAACTCTTCTGATACATCGGGGCTACCAGGCTGAAGAAACGCCTGAAATCCTCGACAAGCCGACCACCAACCGGGAGTTGTCCATCATCAACGCCCTATTGAAACGTCAACTAGAAAAAGATCCCATGTATTGGCATCAACGTGTAAAGGAGATCGTGGGCGTATCGGAGGAAACCACAACGGGGGTTGGGCGTCTCTATCAGATGATGCAGGATAAAAAACTTCTGTTTCCCGCTGTCAATGTCAACGATTCCGTAACGAAATCCAAATTCGACAATTTGTATGGTTGCCGGGAATCTCTTGCCGACGGCATCAAACGCGCAACGGATATCATGGTCGCCGGCAAAGTGGTCTGCGTTTGCGGATATGGTGATGTGGGAAAGGGTTGTGCCCAATCCATGCGCGGATTCGGGGCCCGGGTGCTTGTTACGGAGATCGATCCGATCTGCGCCCTGCAGGCGGCCATGGAGGGCTTTGAAGTCACTACACTGGAAGATGCACTCTCCGAAGCAACCATCTTCGTCTCGGCCACCGGAAATTGCAATATCGTACGCATTGAGCATATGGAAAATATGAAGGACCAGTCCATCGTTTGCAATATCGGCCACTTCGACAATGAAATAGAGGTCGATAAACTCCAGGCATACCCGGGTATACAAAAGGAGAACATCAAGGCCCAAGTGGATAAATACTGCTTCCCCGACGGGCATGTCATTTTCCTTCTTGCCGAAGGACGACTGGTGAATCTCGGCTGTGCCACCGGGCATCCATCCTTTGTCATGTCCAATTCTTTCACAAACCAGGCAATGGCCCAAATGGATCTTTGGGCGAATCCCCGACCGATTGGCGTCACTACCCTCAGCAAAAAACTGGATGAGGAAGTGGCCAGGCTTCACTTGGACAAACTGGGCGTCAAGCTGACCCGCCTGACGCAAAAGCAGGCCGATTATATCGGCGTACCAGTGGAGGGGCCGTTTAAACCGGCGCACTATCGTTATTAGGATCACAGACTGTTGAACTTCATCGTCGTCATTATCCTGGTTGCGCTCGGGGTGGATACTTGCCTTCATTTCTTCGCTGATATCCTTAACCTGAAGCACATGTCTCCTGAACTTCCGCACACTTTTCAGGATGTTTACGATACCGGACGATACGCTGAATCTCAGAAATATTTAACGGTAAACACAAATTTTGAATGGATCGTATCCGCCGTAAACCTGACAGCGCTTCTGTGTTTCTGGTTCCTCGGCGGCTTCAACGCGCTCGATCATCTTGCACGAGGTTTCGGGAAAGGGCCGGTTTTTACCGGCATCCTATATATTGCGACCCTGCTTCTTTTAAAGGCAATTCTCGGGTTCCCGTTCGGCATTTACCACACGTTCGTTATCGAGGAAAAATTCGGATTCAACAAGACGACATGGAAAACCTACATCCTGGATCTCATCAAGGGGCTCCTGCTGGCCGTCATACTCGGCATTCCGTTGATGGCCGGAGTGCTTGCCTTTTTCGGATATTGCGGTTCGAATGCATGGTGGTATTGCTGGATAGCGGTTTCAGTGTTTGCGCTCCTGATTCGATTTGTCGGTCCCACCTGGATCATGCCGCTTTTCAACAAGTTTTCTCCATTGGAACACGGTGAACTGAAAAGCGCTCTCTTTTCTCTGGCCGAACGTATCCACTTCCCGCTTAAAAATGTCTTTCTAATGGACGGCTCCCGCAGAAGCAGCAAATCCAATGCGTTTTTCACTGGCTTCGGCCGAAGCAAACGCATCGTGCTATTTGACACTCTGGTTGAAAAAACCACCGTCCCCGAACTGGTGGCCGTGATGGGTCATGAGATGGGGCATTACAAACTCCATCATATATGGCAAAGCACCGTCATCGGCATCCTGCATACAGGGGTGCTGTTTTACCTTCTTTCGATATTCATTTCACTGCCGCCTCTTTTCGAAGCGTTTTACATGGATTACTCTTCAGTATATGCGGGGATGATTTTCTTCGGTATGCTGTATTCGCCTGTTGAGATGCTACTGGGCTTCTTGATGCAGCTGAATTCCCGACGCAATGAATATCTCGCGGACCGGTTCGCTGTCGAAAAGACACGGGACCCGCTCGCATTGTCAACCGCATTGAAAAAACTGTCCGCTCAGAATCTTTCCAACCTGACACCCCACCCCTTCTACGTAGCGCTGAATTACTCCCATCCGCCGATCCTCAAAAGAATTGAAGCAATCTTGAATATTGGATAGCCTCAATTGTCCATGCTGGCTTTTAGCTTTTCAACGAGCTCCTTTATCGGCATGCCGCCGGGGGTCTTCGCATCCGGATGGTCTTGAAGCAGCTTTTCCCATGCCGCCAGGGCACCGGGCATGTCGTTTAAATCGTGCATGAGGACAATCCCCTTGTTGAAAAGGGACATTTCGTGCCCCGGGGAAACTTTTTGCGCCTGATCAAAGGCGGAAACCGCCTTTTCGGAATTTCCGTCCCTCCGGTACATGATACCGAGATCCGTCCAGACATCGGCATTATTGGGGCTGTATTTCAAAGCCGTCTCATACGCATGAATTGCTTTTTGGGTCATGTTGTAATCAAAACATGCATTTCCAAGAGCGATCCATGCACCAGCGTTTTCAGGCGATTGTTCCGTAGCTTTTTCGAGTTCTTCGACTTCTTTCTTCTGCTCGGAAGTTGCCTCCTGTCCGGTATTGGCATTTTCGGATGCAACCATCGAGGATGTTTGCGCCACCGGATTTTTCATTTTAAACGCACTGTAAACAATTCCCCCGACAAAACCAACCACGAGCATGATAAATGACAATATGATGGCGGTTTGTGTCGTTATGGCTTTTTTTGTGTTTTGATCGTTATTTTTCATAATAATGACAATCCAATATAAGGTTATAGGTTTCCCCGACGCCGGGATCTTCGACAGGTTTCAGGTGCCAGCAGGATGTCTCGCCTGCGGTTCGGAGTGCCTTGAAACGTTGAGGGTGAAGCGGCGTCAACGCAGTCGCTGGCACCTGAGACCTCCGTGCTTGGTATCATATTTTTTTCAGGATCTCAATTTTCCAATGACGGCTCATGAATGCAGACTGGTCAGTTCATTTGCCCATTCGACGGCGGAATGAAATGCGCTTTTTACTTTTTCCCTGTTCATGCTCAGCTGCTGAATCATGCGGTCGGCTTGTTCCCATTCCGCATCCTCCATGTATTCCGCGAGCTTTATGAAAGGTGTGTATTCACTGTTGGTGTCGCGAAGAAGCGCCGACTTCAATTTTTCCTCAAGGGGAAGATGGGCGGTTATTTTTTCCATCGGCATGCCCAAAAGCGTGTCCAACAGCGAAAAAACACCGAGCAGGAACATGCTGTCCGGAGAAAATCCCCAAAAATCGTGATCCTCTATGACGATCTCCAGAAATTTTCCCCTTTGGGAAGAAAGCATCACCAGATCCTGGGCATAGGTGTGTTTTGAAACATCGGAAAGAATCACCACCCTCAGCCATTTTTTCATATTTTCCCACCCAAGCATGGTAATTGCCTGTTGGATAGAGCTTATTTTGCTGACGAGGCCGAAGGCTGCAGAATTCAGATAGGTCAGCAACCGAAGGCTGATGGTGACATCGCTTTGGATGGTGTCGGCAAGTTTCTCAAAATCCGGTGTGTCCCCCTCAATAATTTTCATGAGCTTGAATCGGGCGGCCTCATTTGACGAGATTTTCCGAACCGATATTTTTTCAGGGGTTTTAAAAAAGGAGCCTTGGAACAGAGCGAAACCGAGTTCCGAACATCGAATAAAATGTTCCCGGTCCCGGACCATTTCCCCCATCACCTTCGCATTGAAAGGCCGGGCGGCTTCCATCATCTCGGAAAGCTCTTCCCTGTTTCTTCCGGCGGTTTTCATGCATAAAATATCAGCCAGTTTATAAATGTCGGAAAGCGCGTTTTTTCCTGAAAACCGGCTGATCGCGATACGATATCCATCCGATTTGAGTTTTTTCAGGGCCGAAATCAGGGGATCGTCAAAGCGTGTTGTCTCTTTGATCCGGATGGCGGAATTTGACTGAGGAAGGGCATAGGGAATCGATTTCAGTATGCTTTGCTGGCTGAAATCCACCATCAGGCTCCTGCCTTGGGAAAGAAGCTTCTCAAGACCTAGATAGGAATTTGATGAAACCAGTTCCGACACGTCTCCATCTCCGGGTATCCGGTGGCCGGCGTCCCCGTGTTTGTCGATACACCGCACCCGGTATCCCCATAACTGATGATTCATCTTGAAGATCGGGTATCGGATAAACGAAATGGTATCGCGTTCTTCGATGTTTGTTTCAGTACTGGTGCTCATAAGCCCTCACGTACCGATTCGGATGGATGCAAACGAACGACCGGGAAAAGGAATTCATGTATCGACCGGCTTGACATGCCAGATCTTTTCAGAATATTCGAGAATCGCCCGATCGCTTGAAAAATACCCCATATTTGCAGTATTGAGAATCGCCTTCTTCGTCCATTTTTCCTGATCTTTGTACAGCATTTCAACCTTTGCCTGGGCTGTCAGATAGGCACGATAGTCCGCCAGGACCATGAACGGGTCTCCCCTGTCCAACAATATGGACAGAATCGGCTGGAACAATTGCGGGGAAATTTTTGAAAATACACCTGTTCCGATCATTTCCAGCACTTTTTTAAGTTCAGGGTCCTTTTGGTAAAAATCCCGTGGGTTGTAGCCTGTTTCCCGGAGTGACAACACCTCACCGGAAGTCAGACCGAAAGTGAAAATATTATCTTTTCCCACCGCTTCCATGATTTCGATATTGGCGCCGTCCAACGTGCCGATGGTGAGGGCACCGTTCAAGGCGAATTTCATATTGCCGGTCCCCGAGGCTTCCATGCCGGCCGTTGAAATCTGCTGGGACAAGTCGGCGGCCGGAATCACCTTTTCCGCCTGTGAGATGCAGTAGTTTGGCAGAAAAATAACCTTGAGACGCCCGTCCACATCGGGATCGGTATTGACGACATCGGCAACCGAATTGATCAGCTTGATGATCAGCTTAGCCTGCTGATACGACGGCGCCGCTTTACCCGCAAAGATAACGGTTCTTGGAACGAAATCGCTTTCAGGCGACGCTTTGATGCGTTCGTACAGCGTGACCACATGAAGCAGATTGAGAAGCTGACGTTTATATTCATGCATCCGCTTTACATGAACATCGAACAGCGTATCCGGAATAACACCCAACCCGGTTTTCCGGAGAATGTACCGGGCAAGACGTTTTTTATTCGATTTCTTTACCGCCATCCACTTTTTTCTGAATTCGGGGTCATCGGCGAAGGACTCCAGCCGTTTGAGTTCATCAAGCCGCGTGATCCATCCGGGCCCTATGTTTTCAGTGACAAGCTCGCCCAGGGCCGGATTGGCCTGGTGAAGCCACCGGCGAGGGGTGATGCCGTTGGTGACGTTCTGAATGCGATCCGGAAAGATCCGGTTAAAGTGGCTGAAATATCCTTTTTTTAGAATCTGTGTGTGGAGCGCCGCCACACCGTTGACGCAGTGGCTGCCCACGATCGCCAGATGCGCCATGCGCACTTTTCGAATACGTCCTTCGAGGATCATCGATATTCTGGCCGGCAGATCGGTCTCAGCGGGGAATTCAGCCCGCACCGATTCCAGGAAACGCTGGTTTATTTCGTATATGATATCCAAATGCCGCGGCAAAACACGGGCGATCAACTCGACCGGCCAGGTTTCCAGTGCCTCGGGAAGTACCGTATGGTTTGTATAAGCAAACGTTTTTTCACATATTTTCCAGGCGACATCCCATTCAAGACGTTCTTCATCCAGAAGAAGTCTCATGAGCTCCGGTACCGCAATGGCCGGATGAGTGTCGTTGAGTTGGATGGCAACGAAATTCGGAAAATCCGAAAATGATTTCCGCTGTTTTTTATATCGTCTGAAAATATCCTGTATGGTGGCGGACACGAAAAAATATTGCTGCTTGAGACGAAGTTCCTTTCCGGATTCAGCTTCGTCGCTCGGGTAAAGTACTTTGGATATTGTTTCGCTGTAGACCTTGTTTTCAACCGCCCCGATATAATCCCCCAGGTTGAATTCGGAGAGGTTCATCTCACGGCTTGAGTGGGCAGCCCAGAGGCGCATGTTCGTTACATATCCGCCGCCGTATCCCGGCACAAGAATATCGCACGCCTTGGCCATGACCGTTTCACCGGGAATCCATCGGTATCGAACATATCCATCCATATCGGTGTAGGTCTCACTTTTTCCATAGTAGCCCACCGGCATCATGATTTCCACCCGCTGAATTTCCCAGGGGCTTCCGCGCCGAAGCCAATTGTCGCAGTTCTCCACCTGATACCCGTCCTCGATTACCTGATGGAAAATCCCGTAATCATATCGAATGCCGTATCCGTACCCTGGGATTTTAAGCGTCGCCATGGAATCCATGTAGCAGGAGGCTAGTCTCCCAAGCCCGCCATTGCCGAGACCGGCATCCCATTCCTCTTCTTCGATGTCGTCGAGTTCGAATCCCAATGTCTCCAATGCTTCCCTCACCTGGGGTTCTAATTGAAGATTCAGGATATAGTTTTTCAAAAAACGACCGGGCAAAAATTCCATGCTCAGGTAATATACCCGCTTGCTCAGCGTGTTATAGAGTGATCGCTGGGTTCCAATCCAATCCGCAAGCATTCGGTCTCTGACAGTCAAGGCAAGGCCCATGAAGCAGGAAAATTTGGTCGGGAACATCGGATCGTTTCCAAGGGAAAACTGGATATGCCTGCGTATACTTTTGGCTACGGATTTGGCATCCATCGGTGGCAGAATTTCGGAACGAGAACTTCTGGATCTTTTGGGGGTCATAAGGCCATCCGCCGGGAGTTTTGAGGAAGTTGCCATTAGAATTATTATTGACAGACTATTGCCGGCATGGTCAAGCTCAAAAGGGCTATCAGGCTTAAAATTTTAGTTATTTTTCTTGAACATTTCATCGCTGCTGTTATTTTACCGCTGCAGATGAAAGGAATGGTCATGGTAATCCCTGCAACTCGAAGTGATATGCAAAAACTCGGCTGGCATTCTCTCGATGTGATACTGGTGACCGGCGATGCCTTTATCGACAGCCCCTATATCGGTGTCGCAATGATCGCCAGATCGCTGCTAAATGCGGGATTTCGGGTCGGTGTGATTTCGCAGCCGGATATCCATTCCGGAAAAGACATTCAAAGACTTGGAACGCCGCACCTTTTCTGGGGAGTTACCGGCGGCAGCATTGATTCCATGGTCGCCAACTACACGGCGACCCGAAAAAAGAGAAAGTCGGATGATTTCACGCCTGGCGGGCAAAACACCCGCAGACCGGACAGGGCGGCCATCGTTTACAGCCATCTTATCCGACAGCATTTCAAGGACACTTGTCCGATTGTGCTTGGGGGGATTGAAGCAAGCCTTCGACGCATATCACACTATGATTTCTGGTCAGACCGGGTGCGTCGTTCCATACTTTTTGATGCCAAAGCCGACTATCTTCTTTACGGGATGGCTGAAAAAACGGTGGTCGAACTGGGCAGAATGCTTGAAACCGGTGGTGATCCCCGTAATTTAAAAGGGCTGTGTTATATTTCTTCACAACCTGTCAGCGGATATCTGGAACTCCCCTCCCATGAAATGGTGCAGCGGAGCAAACCTGCATTTATCGATATGTTTCGGCGGTTTTATGATGAGACAGACCCGATAACCGCACGTGGCCTGTATCAGCTTCAGGATACTCGCTATCTGGTTCAAAATCCTCCGCCTCCCCTTCCGACCCGCCAGGAATTGGACGATTTTCATGCGCTTCCCTTTACCCATGAGATTCATCCGTTTGACCGAAAACTTGGGGAAGTCCGGGCGCTGGAGACAATTCGCTTTTCACTGATCACGCATCGCGGCTGCTACGGAGAATGTAATTTCTGCGCGATCGGAGTTCATCAGGGGCGAACCGTCCAATGGCGAAGCGAGGCTTCTCTCATCGCAGAGGTAAAACGTTTTACCCGATCGCCGGGTTTCAAAGGGATCATCCAGGATGTGGGAGGCGCCACGGCCAATATGTATGGGTTTGAGTGTGACAAAAAATTGCAAAAGGGAATCTGCCGGCATCGCCGCTGCCTGTTTCCGGACGTTTGTCCAAACCTTCCCGTGACGCACGAGCTTCAAAGCCGGCTGCTAATCCATATCCGCTCACTGGAAAACATTCGTCATGTGTTCGTCCGTTCGGGTCTTCGGTATGACCTCCTGAATGCCGACAGGCGCCACGGTGCTGACTATTTAAAAAATCTTGTTTCTCATCACGTCTCCGGCCAACTTAAGGTCGCGCCTGAGCATATAGATGAATACATATTGAAATTAATGGGCAAACAAAACGTTAAACATCTGATGAATTTTAAGCGTCAATTTGATCGCCTGTCCCAAGATGCCGGAAGACGCCAACATCTCACATATTATTTTATCGCAGCGCATCCGGGATGCGATATTCATCACATGAAAACACTCAGAAATTTCGCGGACACGAAATTGAAGATGACACCGGAGCAGGTCCAGATTTTCACACCCTCCCCTTCCACTTTTTCGAGTTTGATGTACTATACCGGGTTGGATCCGTTCACAAACCAACCGGTTTTTATCGAGAAAAATGTTAAAAGAAAGGAGCTTCAAAAACGGATTCTCACGGAAAAAAAGCAGAAATTGCAGCGACGGAACTGACGACCCAATGGTTGAATTATTTCCATGGAAAGAATATATTGCTGAGGCGGTTAGTTTGTTTTCAGTGGAACCGGGATTTTCTCCGGCTTAATAAGGAATACCGATGCATTCAGCAGTACCCGGGAACGCCGGCACCATTGGCGTGATATCTGACACACATGGGTTGCTCCGACCTGAAATCAAGGAACTTTTCGCTGCTGTGGATATGATTGTCCATGCCGGTGACGTCGGCAGCGTCGAGATCCTGAAAGCCCTTGAATCCATTGCTCCGGTCACAGCCGTCAGCGGCAATATGGACAGCGGCATGGTGGCGGCTTTTCTTAACGAGGCGGAAACGTTTGAATTCAGGAGTTTTAAATTTCACCTCATTCATAACCTCTCGCATCTTTCCATCGATCCATCCGCTGCAGGTATCGACATGGTCATCAGCGGACACACGCATCTTCCGGATATGAGAAAAGAGAATGGCGTCATGTTTCTAAATCCCGGAAGCGCCGGACCGCCGCGGCATCAAAAACCGGTTTCACTTGCAAAACTCACCATCCGGGACGGAGGTTTATGGGTACGGCATTATAGCCTGTAAATTCAGGGGATTTTTCAGGAGGAGCGGCGAATAAACACAAGTGCGCGGCGATCACCGGATTTCGGCAACGAATATGCACACTGATCGAACAAAAGGCCGGGGTCCTCAGATTTCAATGTTTCAATCTCATCCATCTCTTTGTCGCCCATCACGCCTTTATACGCAATGATCACCCCGTGTTCTGCAAGAAGCGGAAGCGCCAGATTCACAAACATGCCAAGGGAGCCCAGAGCTCTGCTGACGATTATATCGTAGCGCTGCATCGACTCGGATTTCAACTGTTCGGCCCGGCGATGGACTGCACTGGCCTCTTTGAGTCCGACGGTCCGGATAAGATGCTGTTGAAAGGTGATTTTTTTTCGAACACTGTCAAGGGAAGTAGTTTTCAAAAATGGACGAAAAACCGCCAATACCAATCCGGGGAATCCACCACCGGATCCGATATCAAGCATACGGCCCTTTTCCGGAATATACGGCAGGGCAGCCATTGAATCTAGAAAATGCTTCACTGCAATCTCTTCAGGATCAACAATGGCCGTGAGGTTTATTTTCCGGTTCCATTCACGAAGCGTTTCCGCAAATCGGCATAGCTGCTTCAACTGAAGCCCGGTGATGGGAATGCCCATTTTCGCGGCGCCGGAGATGATTATCTGTTCCCAGGTATCTGATTCCCAGGTATCTGATTCCCAGGTATTTGATTTCAAGGTGTCTGGTTTCAAGGTATCTGAAGCGACTTCATCCGGAGACAATTGAGGATCTGTCATTCAGGTCCAATCAGCACACAGGACTTGTCCCTGCTGGCGCTCATTTCGACGTCGCTTCCGCAGAATTCGAAATTCATCCTGAGCATGACTTCGCCGCCGCCGCTGTTGGAAATCTTTACATCCGGGTACTTCTTTTTGAACACATGAATCATCGATTTGTTTTCCCGAAGGACCGTCGCTTCAAACCCTTTATAATCATTTTCCCGGGCAATGGACTCCAGAATCCCCAGCAGGTAAGTGGCAATCCCCATTCCCTGCATATCTTCCCTGACAACAAACGCGACCTCGGCCATATCCTTATCCGCTGACGCATAGGAACCGATGGCGACTATTTCCTTGTGTCCCCTTCTTTGGAGAAGCCCCACCAGTGAAATATTTTTACGATAATCAACGCTTGCCCATTGTTTTTGCGCAATTTCATGGGAAAAAAGCTTCATCCTGTAAAAGAACCGCGAATAAATTGTTTTTTCCTGAAGCGAATAGAAGAAATTTCGATAGGCGAATTCATCCGATGGCAGAAGCGGACGAAATTCAACTGTTTTGCCGTTTTTAATTTCGTATGTGCTTTTATATCCTTCGATAAAAAGAAGGTCTTCCTGTGACGGCGGTATCTGGTCGGCGAAAATGTAATGGCGCTTTTTGGCCACCTCCACAAGGGCTGCGCGGAATTTCGGGTGGGCAATCTGCGCAAGTTCCATAACGCGCTGGTAAATTCCCTTGCCTTGGAGTTCGGCAATCCCGTATTCCGTGATCACGAAATTCACATCTCCTCGCGTCGTCGCCACACCGGCGCCTTCGCTCAGATGGGGTACAATCCTCGACACTTTCCCGTTTTTTGCGGTGGACGGCATGGCGATAATGGAAAACCCGCCCCTGGACATGGCACTCCCACGGATAAAATCAACCTGGTCTCCAATGCCGCTGTAAAACAAATGTCCCACAGAGTCCGTGCATATTTGTCCCGTCAGATCGACCTCCAATGCCGAGCTGATGGAAATGAGATTGTCGTTCCGGGCGATTTCCGTGGGATCGTTTACAAAGTCCGAGGCTCGGAAATAAAACGCCGGGTTGTCATTGACATACTCATAAAGTTTCTCGGATCCCATGCAGAGGGATGCAACGATACGTCCGGGCAGTAATGTTTTTTTTCGGTTGGTGATCACCTTCTTTTCGATTAAAGGGATGAGCCCGTCTGTAACAAGCTGTGTGTGTATCCCCAGATCTTTCTTCCGATCCAGATATTTCAGTATCGCAAACGGAAGGGAACCGAATCCTATCTGGATTGTAGAGCCGTCGTCCACGAGCTGCGACACAAAATGGCCGATTCTCCGGGTAATGGAATCGTCCTGCATTTTCGGGACCGAGGTGACGATCGGCTCTTCATGCCATACAAGATAATCGATTTCATCTACGTGAACAAAGGTGTCGCCGCATGTTTTCGGCATCTTCGGGTTCACCTGCGCAATTACCATGCGCGCATTTTCAAAAGCAGCCTTGGTAATGTCGACGGAAACCCCCAAACTGCAATACCCGAATTGATCGGGCGGGCTGACTTGCACCAGCGCCACATCCAATCCGATCCGATGGCTGTGGAATAATTCCGGAATCTGGGAAAGATATGCGGGGATGTATTCTATTTTACCTTCAAAAGCTGCCTTTCGCATGGCCTGGCTGATAAAAAAAAGACGTACCTGAAACCGCCGAAGAAAAGCAGGGTCATCCACGTACTCAGAAAGGGTAATAGACAGCATTTGATAAAGCATGATGTCCTGAAGGCTCGTGTCGGCAATCATGCTTCTGATCAAGTGCTGGGGCTCTCCACATCCGGTACCGATAAATACCCGGCTGCCCCTCTTGATCTTCGACACCGCAGTTTCGGCGTCTACCAATTTTGTATGGACGTTACGTTCAATCCAGTCCAAAGCTTCCATATAGTATCTCCACTCTCCCCATGCCGGTATTTTTATAAGCTGGAAAATACAGATTGCTTGCTAACCGGCAGGATAGGAGTTGAATTTCCTTTTAAAAGCAACACATTCAAGAATGTGCCCGATTTGTGTTTCATATCTATCCTAATAATTAAAATTTTCCAACTGCTTTTTATTTAGCCACATTTTCCTATTGACATATCATCGTTTCAAGCATATATATTTTTGGATTTAGTTATGGCGGTTTATAAAAGCATCACGGTTGTGCGGAAAGACAACACACATCATTCTGATACAGTGCAATCAGATACCCCTCATCTGGTGAACAGCGTCCAAATGAAGGGTTTTTTATTTGACAGGTTGGGCGTCGGGTTCACAGGAAAATTTCGAGAAAATCCTGCCCCAATCATTTGTTTGGCCAGAAAAAATCGAGGTTTGTCATGAAATACGACATCAATAGAGTAAGAAACATCGGAATCAGCGCACATATCGATTCAGGGAAAACCACCCTGACGGAACGTATCCTCTTTTACACACAGCGCATCCATGCCATTCACGACGTCAAAGGAAAAGACGGTGTCGGTGCCACCATGGACTCCATGGAACTCGAAAAAGAGCGCGGCATTACCATTGCGTCGGCAGCGACTTTTTGTCAGTGGAAAGGAAGCGAGATCAACATCATCGATACACCGGGTCATGTGGATTTCACCATCGAGGTGGAACGGTCGCTTCGTGTGCTTGACGGCGCCATTCTCGTTCTTTGTTCCGTAGGCGGCGTCCAATCACAGTCCATCACCGTTGATCAACAGATGAAACGTTACAATGTGCCTTGTATTGCATTTATCAATAAATGCGATCGAAGCGGCGCCAATCCGGAACGGGTGATCGACCAACTTCGGGAAAAACTCGGTCATGAAGCTGTGGCGCTTCAGATGCCCATCGGCCTTGAAGCCGATTTTCAGGGTGTCGTGGATCTTGTCACCATGGAAGCGTATTATTTTGACGGGGATAACGGTGAAAAAGTTCGGGTTGAACCTATCCCGGAATCAATGGCGTCGGAAGCCGCGGAACGTCGTGAGCAGCTCATCGACAAGGCCAGCCTGTTTTCCGACGAGCTGACCGAGGCGGTTCTTGAAGAAAAGGAAATCTCCCCGGCGCTTCTCTGGTCCGCGCTTCGAAATGGGGTCATCACCCGCCAAATTACGCCGGTGCTGATGGGATCCGCCTATAAAAACAAAGCTGTTCAGCCGTTGCTGGACGCAGTCAACACCTTGCTGCCCTGCCCGCTGGATGTGGAAAACAAGGCGCTGGACATGAACGAGAACGAAAAAGAGGTGACGCTCACCGGCGATGTGAACTCGCCGCTGGTCTCTCTGGCCTTCAAACTGGAGGATGGCCCATACGGTCAGCTTACCTACATCCGGGTTTACCAGGGAAGCATTTCCAAAGGTGACACCATCATCAATGCCCGGACCGGAAAAAAACACAAGGTCGGCCGACTCTGCCGAATGCATGCCAATCAGATGGAAGACATCGATGTCATTCCGGCCGGTTTCATCGGTGCCATGTTCGGCATCGATTGTGCTTCGGGAGATACCTTTTCGGCGCCGGGACTCAGTTTGACAATGACCTCCATGTTCGTCCCGGATCCGGTTATTTCCCTTGCGCTTCGCCCCAAGGACAACAAGGCACAGATCAATATGTCAAAGGCCCTCAATCGATTCACCAAGGAGGACCCGACATTTAAGACGTATGTGGATGATGAAACCAATGAAACCATCATCCAGGGAATGGGGGAACTTCATCTTGAAGTCTACGTGGAGCGAATGAAACGGGAATATAGTGCCGAAGTGATCACCGGTCAGCCCCAGGTCGCCTATCGGGAGACCATCACCCAGCATGCGGCCTTTGATTACATCCACAAAAAACAGACCGGCGGCGCCGGCCAGTATGGACGGATTGCCGGATTTATCGAGCCTGCACCCGAAGATGATTTTATATTCGACAATCAGGTTACCGGGGGGGCCATCCCGACACAATATATCCCCGCATGTGAGAAGGGTTTCCGCATGTGCCTCGCCAAGGGGCCCAAAATGGAATACCCGGTCACGGGCGTGCGGGTGGTGATCAACGACGGCGCTTCACACTCGGTCGATTCATCCGACATGGCGTTTCAAGCGGCCGCAAGGGGAGCATTCCTGGAAGGATATGCAAAGGCAAAGCCGGTTATCCATGAGCCGATTATGAAGGTGGTTGTGGAAACCCCCACCGACTTTCAGGGGGCGGTCATGGGATCTTTGAATCAGCGGCGTGGAATGATTATCGGTTCCCAGGACGAAGGACCCTTTACCATTATCGAAGCCCAGGTACCTCTGTCCGAGATGTTCGGCTATTCCACGGTCATCCGGTCTCTTACCCAGGGACAGGCCCAGTTCACCATGGAGTTTGCGACATATAAGCAGGTACCCAAGCAGGTTTCCGAAATTCTCGAAAAAGAATTTCATGAAAAAAAGAAGGTCGCCTGAAGCCGTTTACCATTGTCCAGCGTTACACTGCTTTGAATGTGACGGACAATTTTTTGAAAGAGAGGAGTTATATTATGCTCATTAAAGATATCATGCTCAGAAATCCATTCCGTCTTTTGGGAGAGGAAGCGGGCCAACATCTGAAAGCCGGGCAGTTGGGAGCTGTTCTGGCACGCGCCGGCGTCGGGAAAACGGCATTTCTTGTCCAGCTTGCGCTAAACGGCCTGCTCAAAGAGCAGAATGTTCTTCATATCAGCATCGATGATCCCGTCAACAAGGTGACGCTCTGGTATGAGGAGGTCTTCCGTCACATCACCGATCAATATCAGGATCAGGCGGCTTCCGCCCATGAATTATGGGAGGCGATCATCCCCCATCGTTTCATCATGACGTTTAAGGTGGAGGGATTCAGTGTTCCCAAACTGAAGGAGCGTCTGACCGATTTGACGGCGCAGAATATCTTCTCACCCGATGTCGTGATCATTGACGGTCTTCCCCTGGAGGGCGGGGATCTGGAGGTTCTTGAAGAACTGAAGAAACTGTCCGCCTCCCGTGAATTCCCCGTTTGGGTGACCGTTCTCACCCATCGCCATGATGAAACGGATGAGAATGAACTGCCGGTCAGGCTTGCCGGTGCCGTGGAATTTTTCGACGCGGTGATTCAGCTTCAGCCAGAAAATGAAAAAATTCACGTGCGGGCAGTGAAAGGTGCTTCCGATGAAAAGGTCGATGCCTCACTGCTTCTCGATCCCCAAAGTCTTCTCATCACTGCGGAATAGTCGAAAGGTTCAGGGCATGCCTGCAGAATCCGCCGATGAACCTGTGTACTTCTTCAGATCCGGGGCCGAGAAGAATACCATGCCGCTCGGAGTCAACCATTCGGTATTCTTTTTCGACAGATCCGATTTTTTCAAAAAGCTCTTTTGATCCCAGGGGATCCACCACAGGATCCCCCTGGGATTGAATCACCAGCGCAGGCATTCCAATAAGCGGAAGTCGGTCATGGAGCATTTCCATGAGCCGTTCGAGTTGATGCACCCCGGATATGGGATTTCGAAGGTAGTTGATATCCGGGTGTTCCGCATGGTTTTCCACGAACTTTTTCAATAGGTTGCCCATTTTCACCTTTTGAAGCGATTTATTCAGAACATCCAATCCGGGCACCAATTTCGCAAATGGATTTCTCAGTCGCGCGGGCGGACCTACGGCAAACACTCCTGCGATACTCGGAATTCGGGATGCGATCTCCAGGGCAAGTCCTCCACCTGCGGAAAATCCACCCACCAGCACATTCCGGCAATGACTGCTGACAATTCCGTATCCGACCTCAACGGAACGAATCCAATCCGGATATGTTTTTTGGGCCAGATCTTCAGGCACCGTCCCATGCCCCGCCAACCTGACCGCATAGACCCAGAATCCCTTGCGTCCAAGATAACCGGCCAGCGCTTTGACTTCCGCCGGCGCCGCCATATATCCATGGATTAACAGCACCCCCGCGTTCCTGGATCGATTCTTCAGCAGAAAAGGAGCACAAACCGCCTTCGGTTTAGACTCCCCGGGCTGAAAAAATAAAGCGTAGTCCCGTTCAAATTCCGACGCGTCCTGCTTTTGAAGGAGATCCGCCACACGCCGGCGAACCCACCATCCCGGTAGCATGGAAATACGTTTGATGAGTCGCTGCAAGTCAGCGAGCGGTTCCACATCATTTGCCATCACCGCAATAGGATTGTCGATACGAATACGATTAAAATCCATGCCCGAGGATAATCTTGAAACGTTTTTAAAGAGCCAGCGCCCGTCTCTCGTCACCACGCCGCGTTCTACCGCCAGGTCTATAAAATCACTGAATTTGCGAAACCGGTCGTCTGTAATCAGCGAAATCTGATTTTCTTCAAGGCTTCTATGCATGTATACCGTTTTCTTTTTCAGCTCTGTGTTGGCAAGCAGGTAGACACGACGCCTCAGATCCATTTCTCCGATCCTGCGCCGTGGCATTGTTCGCAAAACGGATGCAAACAGGTGATCGTGATTTACGGTGGTCATCCCATAGATCGCGGACATATAGGCGTTCATGATGCGGAGCGCCTTCCGGTGAAGATATTTTTTGGACGGGATGGGATCATCGAAGCCGAAAGATGCCTGATTGTAGACATCCTTCCGAATGGGTTTCATGTCAATGCTGGACTGAATGTCGATGGGCACACCGAAATGTATGTCGATATCAACCCCGGACAGCAGCATGGACCCTTCCGTCATAATTTCTTCAATGACGCGTTCCGGGATATTTCGCATGAGACTGACCGCCATTTTGCTGAGTATGTTCTCTCGGGCTCGCAGGGGATAATAGCTGATATTGACAGGGACAATTTTAACTGGTTGTTTTTCAATATCTTTTTTATCTTCTATCTGGAAAAGCTCCAGCAATCGAAGGGCTTCCGCATGATCGGTGGCCGCAAGTCCTAGAATACGCCTTCGATAAAATTCAGTTCTAAGCGCCAGGGTAGCCGCTCCCGTATGGGGGGGGTGTTTGCCGCCGGCATAGGAGATAATGAACTTCCCCTTTTCAATGATTTTTTTATTTTTGACCATTCGACCTTCCGGAAAGATGATCCAGTTGGCCTCATCGGTCAGCAATGTTTTGACGATCAGTTGATCCCGGTTCGGTGCTTTGTTGGACAACGCCCCGACTTTTTCAAGATATTCTCCGAACGCGCCGCGAAAAAGTTCCGCGGATGCCAAAGACCATACCGGCTTTTTGGTGAGGGTATAGACGACGTAGGGGAACAGAAAGGTTTCCAGGCGTGTAAAATGATTAACGACAAAGATGATCGGGCCGTCGGGTATGTTTTCCGGATCATGCAGATGGAATCTTGCCTTGGAGAGATTATACAGGGCCTTAACCAGCAACCCTGTCGTACGGAAGGCGAATTTGTTCATGGCACGACTCGCGTCCAATCAACGGTTCTGGAGGTTCTCATGTTGACAACCCAGTGAATTATCTTTAATCTACTATTCCTGAAGTTAAAAATAAAGCGTTTTCCGGAGGACCGATGTTGCATTCAAAGATACTGATTCTGCATTTTCCAATGACCGAAGTTCAGAAGCCGCTGGTATGCCAATTGGCAAAAAATTTCGATCTGACATTTAATATCCTCAAGGCGGAAATCCTTCCGAGAAAAGAAGGTATCATGGTCCTTGAGCTTTTCGGGGATCGAAAGGCATTTCAGGAGGGGGTGAGGTTTCTCAAAGAACAGGGTATCGAAATCAATAAGGCGGGAAAAGATATTAAGCGCATTAAACGAAAATGTACCCACTGCGGCGCCTGTACGGCCGTCTGTCCCACCGGTGCCCTCTCCATCCAGCGTCCGGAAATGCTGGTCGTGTTTGACGAGAGCAAGTGCAGCGTATGTGAACTGTGTGTATCCGCGTGCCCTCCCAGGGCCATGGAATCAAGACCGTCGGACCAGGCATTTTTTGAATGACACCGGTCGTTGCCATCGCCTTAAGTGGCGGCATCGACTCGCTAATGTCCGCTTATATCCTGAAAGAAAAAGGCTATCGCGTTCTTGGAGTCCACTTCATCACCGGGTTTGAATCCGCCGGAAGTCTCTCCCCGGCCGCCTGCGTGTCGGTATTGTCATCTCAACTCGATCTTCCGGTGCACCTGTTGGATCTGAGCACCGTCTTCCGAAACCGGGTTGTGAATTACTTTATCCAAACCTATCGGGACGGATTGACGCCAAATCCATGTCTCGTCTGTAATCCGGTGATCAAATTCGACGCGCTGTTTCATGAGGCCCAAAAGCTGGGGGCGAATTTTCTGGCCACGGGTCATTATGCCCGGGTAGCCCGGGGAGATGACGGCCGTTTCAGGCTTCTCAAGGGGATTGACCGGCACAAGGACCAGTCCTATTTTCTTTCCTTCTTGTCTCAGGATCAACTTTCCAGAACATTGTTCCCGCTTGGCGAGATGACAAAGAACGAAGTAAAAGCATTGGCGATCCGAAAGGGATTTGCACCCGTCTCCGGAGGCGAGAGCCAGGATGTGTGCTTCATTCATGAAAAGACTTATTCGGAGTTTTTGCAGACTTATGGCGGCCTTAATTCCAAACCGGGCCCGGTGATGACGGTGGAGGGTGACATCATCGGAAAACATACCGGCCTTTACCGTTTTACCATTGGCCAGCGCCGTGGGATCGGCTGCCCTTCAAGCGCCCCCTATTATGCCGTGAGGCTGATTCCTGCCACCAACACCCTGGTGGTTGGCCGAAAACAGGATCTCGTGGCGGAAAGCTGTCTCGTGGACCACGTGCATTGGATTCGAACCGAGCCCGAACTTCCGATGACGGCGGACGTTCGATTGCGATATCGGCATCGGGCGGTCTCATCCGGCTTAATAGATAAGGGCGGAAAGATCCTCGTTCGCTTTTCAGTGCCCCAGCATTGCCCCACGCCGGGACAAGGGGCGGTATTTTACAATGGGGATGAAGTGTTGGGAGCTGGAATTATTACATGATGAATCGGTTTATTATCAAAACCCTGGGCTGCAAGGTCAATCAATCGGAATCCGAGTCCATGGCGGCCTCACTTCGCCGGGAGGGCTTCCTGGAAGCGACGGCGGATTCCGGGGAAAACGGGGCCGGTTGTGGCGAGGATCGGGTGTCCGTTTGTATCGTCAATACATGTACGGTGACCGAAAAAGCGTCCATGCAGTCACGTCAGGCGATTCGCCAGGCAATCCGTGCATACCCCGACGCGCGGATCATCGTTACCGGCTGCTACGCCCAGACCCAGCCCGAGGAAATAAAAAAGATAAAAGGTGTCAGTATCATTCTGCCGCAAGAGAATAAGCAAACCGTTGCCGCTTCCATTTTGCCGCAGGTTCCCGAAGCCGCCGCTTCCGGCACGGGGCCCTGGCCGGATGCCATTTCATTTTCTCCGGAAGAGACCAGAGGCAGAAGAACCCGGGCGTTTTTAAAAATACAGGACGGCTGCAACGCACACTGCACTTACTGCATTGTCCCGAAAGCACGGGGAAAAAGCCGAAGCATGCCGGAATCCCAGGTAATCTCCAACCTTAGAGGTCTCAGACGTGCGGGATACCTCGAAGTCGTCCTGTCGGGTATTCATCTCGGATGCTGGGGCCTCGATTTTTCTCCTCCCTCCTCCTTGCATGTCCTGCTGGAACGGATCGAGGCGCTTGATATCGTTCCCCGCATCCGTCTGAGTTCCATCGAACCCGGTGAGCTTTCAGGGGAGATCATTGATCTTGTAGCGGGTTCAGATTCTTTCTGCCGTCATTTTCATATCCCCCTCCAGAGTGGAGACGACGGTATGTTACGAAAGATGGGACGACACTACAGCCGATCCTTTTTTATGGATCTAATCGGTCGCATTCATGAAAAAATTCCGGATGCCGCCATCGGAGTGGACGTATTGGTTGGATTTCCGGGAGAAACCGATGAGGCCTTCGAAAATACGATTGATCTCATCGATTCCCTTCCCCTTTCCTACCTGCATGTGTTTCCGTTTTCGCCGAGGAAATCGACCCCCGCGTACGGTATGCCGGACAAGGTCCCGATACCGGTTCTCAAATCGAGGGCCGCGCAAATGCGCAAAATCGGCGAAAACAAGCGGAAGGCGTTCCATGAAATCCTGGTGGGCCAGACGGTGGAAGTGCTGGTGGAAGGGCAGTGCGACAATGCATCCGGGCTTTTCAGAGGCCGGACATCCAATTACGTTCCGGTATATCTGAAAAGTCGTCTGCAGGGCGGAAATGTGTTTGTAAAGGCAAACGTCGAGAAATCGTTCGGAAATAAAGGGGTGCTGGCCGTCCTTACTTCATCCCCCGATGGGCTTTGATTTTTTCATAAGCGTCCTGTATTTCTCGAAACTTGTCGTTTGCAAACTGAATAAAGGGCTCCGGCAGCCCCTTTGAGGCAATTTTGTCCGGATGATATTCCGAAACGAGCTTCCGGTATTGCTGTTTTATTTTATCATCACTATCCTCGGCCTGCGCGCCCAACACCGAGTAGTATTTATCAAGTGTTGTACCTTGATACCGTGACCGGAGCTTTGCGTAGGTTTCGTCGCTCAGGTGGAACATATTCACCGCCGCGGCGATAAGCGATTCTTCGCTATCCGAAAGGCTTCCATCCGCCACGGAAACCTTGAGCATGATATCGATCATCATTTCAAGAAGATGTGGTTCAGTTTGAAACTGACTGTAAAACTGGGCGGCATAATCCTGAAATGTTTCGTGCGAGTCCACGGCCTTGTTGAATATCCCCCTTGCCGCCCGTCTGCTTTCCGGATCAAGCCCGAGGTCCGCTGCCATAAAGCGTTCAATGGAATCGACCTCCTGTGGGGTGATACGGCCGTCACTCCTGGCAAGCTTTGCAAGCATGGAAAAAGTGGCCACGAAAAAGGTCAATTGGGCCCTGGCCTGGCCTGCCTGAGAATAGCCCGCTTCATATGGATATTGCGCATCTTCGGCCCTGTCAAAAGAATGTCCGAACACCGCTCCGGCCAGCGCCCCCAGGGGCCCCGCCATCGCGAAACCGATGGTACCGCCTATGATTTTTCCAATAAACCCCATTCTATGATTCCTGTCCGGTTATCATTTCCCGACGACTTTATCAGACACCAACGTATCTATGCAACACCGGCTCGGATTTTGTAAAAAAAAACCGGCAGGAAGCCCCCCCACCGGCCAAGAAATGATCCCATGGAAATTATCCGACGCTTCCGGCGACCCCCTCTCCTTCAATAAAGGTATGCCTCCGGATAAAACTTTCAATCCCCTCTTTCTGGGCATCCGTCAGTCCGCTGAACAGCACCCGCTGTTCACGTTTTGTAATGGAACTGAAGGGCAATTCATTGACGAGTTCATAGTCGTCCACCACGTGAAATTCGATGTTTTCCACATGAAGCCCGCTGTCAGCCAGAAGTACATCGAGCCTGTTTGCTTTCTGGAATTCCCTGTTTCCGATAAAATATTGAAAAACCAGTCCGCCCAAACTGATATTGACGATCTGCCCGAGTTCTTCTTCCTGATCGGCCCGGAGGATGGCAAAGGCAACGTCTTTTGCATCGAAGCGCTGGTGTTTTCTTCGTTCAGTAACACAGTTGTCTTTTTTTGTCAGTTGCATGATGTTGATCCTATCGATAGCATACGGCAAATTAACAAACGTGAACTTGCATAAGTTTATTCAAAATTTGACGGCAAGTCAATATTTTAATAGGAAACGGTTTGAAATTATGAGATAAAAAAGATCTCGGCTGCGCCAAGACCCATCGAAGAATGGTGCCGAAGAGAGGACTCGAACCTCCACGGGAGTACTCCCACTAGACCCTGAACCTAGCGCGTCTACCAATTCCGCCACTTCGGCTGATTTTCAGGATGACCGAAAAATGTTTGCTTTCGGTCATAAGATGGCCTATATATTCTTTTCTTTGACGTGTGTCAAGCTGAATATGCTGACTTTTTTTAACATTATTTATTTTTATTTTGGCATGAATCAACATCGATCATGAAGCAGATAGATTCTCTGGAGGCCATTCAATCTCCTTTTCCGAATGCGGTCATCACCATCGGCAATTTCGACGGTGTTCATATCGGGCACCAGGCGTTGTTCCATCATACAATTGAAAAGGCACGTTCAATCGATGGAACATCCATTGCCATGACATTCAATCCGCATCCCGCAAAAGTTCTCGGGCATTCGCAAGCGCCGCCCCTCATCACCCCTATCGAACAAAAGCTTGAACTGATAGCCAGAACCGGGCTGGATGTGCTCATCTGCGTGCCTTTTACAAGGGAATTTGCCGAAATATCCCCCCGGGCCTTCGTAGAGGATCTCCTTGTCAAGCGAATCGGCATGAAAGCCATCGTGGTCGGAGAAGATTATTCATATGGAAGCCGCCGCAGAGGCAATCTCGAAACGCTTCGGAAGGATGCCGTCAGTTTCGGTTTTGAAGTCCTTCTGGTTCCAGGTATCCAATATGACGCTCCGGACACGGGCCGGATCAGCAGCACCCGGATTCGTGAGCTCGTCATGGCGGGGAACCTTATGGCTGCTCAGAAGCTTTTGGGGCGCCATTACCAGGTTCGGGGTGACGTCGTAACCGGGAGAAATCGCGGAGGCAAACTTCTGGGATTCCCAACGGCCAATATTCACCTCCAGGACGAGCTGTGTCCCAAAGCGGGTGTTTACGCCGTTATTGTGGAATGCCTCGGGAATAAATACAAAGGGGTCGCCAACATCGGATTCAGTCCGACTTTTAATGACCATTTATATACACTCGAAGTCCATATCATTGGTTTCAATCGTGATATTTACGGAGAAAAAATTCGCGTCGATTTTATAAAACGAATCCGCGATGAGGTAAAATTTTCCGATCTGCACCAGCTTTCAACCCAAATCGAAAAAGATGTTCAAACCGCACGCGGCATGTTGTCCCTATGAAAAAGAAATTGATACTGTCCCTGGCCGTCGGCATTCTATTGTCTTCCGTCTCCATCTACATTGCGTTTCGGAACGTTCCTTTATCGGATCTGCTCGATTATCTGGCCACCATAAGATACATATGGATCCTACCGACCTTTCTGGTTATTGCCGCAGCTTTCATCCTCCGCGGGATTCGCTGGCAGCTTATTTTAAACGCTTCGACATCCGTTAATTTTCAGTCGGCCTATCATCCCCTGACCATCGGGTTCATGATCAACTGCATTCTCCCGGGTCGAATCGGAGAAGCGGCCAGGCCTTTGATCCTCAATCGAAAGAAAGGCGTCTCTTTTACCACTGGTCTTGCCACCGTGGCGGCGGAAAGGTTGTTTGACGCCGGTTTTTTAATCATTTTTCTTGCGCTGGCATTGACCATGCTGCCCATGGAAACATCCCTTAATGTTTCCTACGGTCACTATCATCTCAGCAGAGAGACGCTCGAGATTCTCGGAATCAATCTCGTGAAGCTCTGTGTCGTCCTCGTGGCAGGTGTATTCATCGTGGCGTTTGATAAAACCAGAGGCATACTTAACAGGATCGTCATCAAGATTCCCGATTTCTTGTTGTTTTTCCTGCCTCCATCTTTCCGGCACTGGGTTCGTCGCGTCGTCTGCGAGCGATCCGTAAAGTTGTTGAATCATGCCGCCGAAGGCCTTCTGCTTTTTAAATATCCGGGTAAAATGGCTGCCTGTACGGCAATGACACTGGTCATCTGGATTCTGACCGCCCTGTCATACTATGTCATGGGGCTTGGCTGCCCGGGTCTTCATCTGACAATTTTCGAATACGCGGTCATGATGGTCATTATCTGTTTTTTTATCGCCCTGCCCTCCGTCCCGGGATACTGGGGCCTCTGGGAAGCGGGCGGGGTCTTTGCGCTGTCGCTTTTCGGCGTTTCTTCAAGTTCCGCCGCCGGCTTCACGCTTGCGAATCACGCGGTTCAGCTGCTTTCGGTAATTTTACTGGGATTTCACTCGTCCGTATCACTGAGTGTCAATATCCGGCAGATCTCACACGGTCTTCCATCGAGCTCTGATTCCGCGCACTTGTGACATGCCTCAGCTTGAGGTATAGTATGCGGACGCTGGAAGCGACATCATCCACTATCATTGTGCATAATTTTTTGCTATGAGTGTAAGCGATCAGCCCCGGCGAAGCCGGATTAGGAGTTTAATTTGAGCATTCTTGAAATTCTGACATACCCGGACCACTTTCTTCAGAACGCGACACATCCAATCGAAAATATCGATGGAGGATTGCAGGAAAAAATCAAAAACATGGCGGAAACCATGTACGCCGCCCCCGGGGTGGGGCTTGCCGCTTCTCAGGTCGGATTTGACGGCAGCCTTATCGTTTTTGATCCGGAATCCGAGAAAAAAAACGGATTGTATCAGGTTCTGATCAATCCGAAAATTATCGAAAGCCACGGGGAGATACTTTCCGAAGATGAGGGCTGCCTGAGTGTTCCGGGATTTAGATCCAACGTGAGACGCGCCCGCATCATTGTTGTGGAAGGGCTTGACCGTGACGGCAATCCCGTCAGCTTGGAAGCGGAAGGTTTTCTTGCCATCTTGCTTCAGCATGAGATTGATCATCTCAATGGTAAATTGTTCATCGACCGTATCAGCAGTCTGAAACGACAACTCTATAAAAAACGCGTCCTGAAAAATCTCAACAAGTCATGACACAAAAAGCCCGTTTTGTTTTTATGGGAACTCCCGATTTTGCCGTTCCCTCGCTCCGCTGCCTCTACCAGGCCGGATTTTCTCCATCGCTGGTGATTACGCAGCCGGACCGTCCCAAAGGCAGGGGCAGAAACCCATTTCCTCCACCCGTAAAGACAGCCGCTCTCGAATTGGGATGTCCGGTGATACAACCGTCGACCGTGACGCAGTCCGAGGTAAAAGAACGCCTCGTCTCTCTGGATCCCGATTTTTTTATCGTCGTTGCCTTTGGTCACCTTCTTTCCGAAGACTTGCTGTCCCTTCCACGTATTGCGCCCATCAATCTGCACGCCTCACTGCTGCCGAAATACCGAGGCGCCGCTCCGATTCAAAGGGCCATAATGAACGGCGAGGCCGAGACGGGCGTTACCACCATGCGCATGGACGCCGGGATGGACACCGGCGACATCCTGCTGTCGGAAAAATGCACCATTGATCCTCAGGACACTTCCGAATCCCTCCATGACAGGCTCTCGGAGATGGGGGGCGCCCTTCTGCTCCGAACCATGAAGGATATGCTTGCCGGCCATATCACCCCGATTCCCCAGAATCATCAAAATGCCACATACGCTCCCATGCTTAAAAAGGAGGATGGACGAATTGACTGGACGCTTCCGGTATCCAAAATTTTTTGCATCATTCGGGGAGTCACGCCCTGGCCGGGAGCCTTTACCTTTCATAAGAACGTTCGCCTGAAAATTCATCGGGCCCGTCCGATTCCCGAACCTGTTTCAGTGCCCCCGGGAACCGTCCTGAAAAGCTTTCCCGATGAGCTTCGCATCAGCACCGGAGACGGCATATTGCAGGTTCTGGAAATCCAGGGTGCATCCGGTAAGCGTCTGCCGGTTCAGGATTTTCTCCGAGGGTACCATCTTCAACCCGGAGACAGGATGTCTTGAGGCCGATATGCCCTTAGACCCCCGAAAAAGTGCGCTTTGCATTCTGAACCGGCTTGATTCCGCTGAAAAAACCCTTGATATTCTGATGGATGAATTTCGCGAGTCGGAAGGATCTTCCGCCAAGCGGGACCGGGCGCTGATGCAGGCGCTGGTTTATGGCGTTCTCCGGCACCGCCTTCGTATCGATGGAATTATTTCCCGCTTTTCAAAAATCGCCCTCCCCAAAATCGAGCCGGACGTCCTCAATATATTGAGGATTGGTATCTTCCAGATAGGATTTATGGACCGCATCCCTCCATCGGCAGCCGTCAACACGGCCGTGGATATGGCCAAAAGCGTTTCGGCTCCCTGGACAGTCCGGTTTGTCAATGCCGTTCTCAGAAAAGCGTCGACCGGCCCATTGCCTCCGGCTTCCGGGCTGGCGGATGAAAAATCGATCCCCCAGTGGCTGCTGTCCCGGTGGATTCAGCGTTTCGGAAAAAACGATGCCCTGGCCGTCTGCGATGCCGTCAACAGCGTCCCGCCCATCACCCTTCGAACGAATACCCTTCGCGCCTCGAGGTCCCTACTGATGACCTCGCTGTTGGAGCATGCCGGGAAGATTGCGCCCACTGATTTTTCTCCTGAAGGCATCTGCCTCACTTCACTCCGGGAGGCGGTCTTCAACTTGCCCGGTTTTGAAGAAGGGTTTTTCCAGGTTCAGGACGAAGCCGCTCAATTGGCCGGTCATTTTCTTTCGCCGAAACCCGGGGAAACCGTTCTCGATGCCTGTGCCGGTCTCGGCGGGAAGACGGGACACCTTGCGCAGCTCATGAATAACAAGGGCATCCTTTATGCCATGGACCGGGACCTTCAGAAACTTACCACCCTTGAAAAGGAAATGAAACGCCTTGGCATTTCAATCGTCCGGACCTGCCCCCACGATCTTTCCTCTCCTCTTCCCGAAGGCTTTTCCGCACTCTCCTTTGACCGAATTCTTCTGGATGCTCCCTGCTCGGGACTTGGCGTTCTCAGAAGAAATCCTGACGCCAAATGGCGCGCATCGAAAGACGATCTCAACCGTCTGCACGAAAATCAGCTCCATCTTCTTTCCCGAATTGCACCGCTTGTAAAGCTTTCCGGGATACTGGTGTATGTGGTATGCAGCACCGAACCGGAAGAAAATGAAAACGTCATCGATGATTTTCTTAAAAGTCACCCCGGTTTCAAACCGGCCCCTGCGATAACCACGAAGGTGATCCCCGAAAGCTGCATTTCTGAAAACGGCTTTTTCAGGACTTACCCGCACCAGCTGTCCATGGATGGATTTTTCGCCGCCCGTCTTCAAAGAATTTCCTGATATTTCAACGCACCATTTACAAATACCCCTAATTGCCCTATAAGATTATTTTAGCGGATTGCTTTCCGGCCCACTTCATACAGTGGCCCGCTTATCTCTTTATCCTTACGATATGGTTTCGATATGCCGGTTTACGAATACAATGCTCTAGATAAGAAGGGGAAGAATGTTTCAGGCATTATAGACGCCGAAAGCGCAGCCGTGGCAAGACAGAAGCTGCGTGGAAGCAGTATTTATCCCGTATCCATCAAACAGGTGGAACAATCCGCAGGCGTGGACACCTCTCGAAACCTCAAGTCTATCCATCTGTTCGATCGGGTAAGGTCCGCCGATATTTCCATGATGACCCGACAACTCGCCACCCTTCTGGATGCCGGGTTTCCTCTGGTCACCGCCATCGACGCTCTTGTTCCGCAGATATCCACACCATCCTTCAAAAAAATTGTGGCCCAGGTAAAAACCACTATTGTCGAGGGCAGCAGTCTTGCAAATGCCCTTTCCGCATACCCTCGCGTATTTTCTCCCCTCTACATCAACATGGTTCATGCGGGCGAATCCTCCGGGACCCTGGAAGTGGTATTGGAACGTCTGGCGGATCTGATGGAAAAACAGGAAGCGCTTCGCTCCAATATTCGCTCCAAAATGTTTTACCCTATCTTCATGACCATTTTTGGAGCCGCCATCCTGACGTTCTTATTGACGGTCATTGTCCCGAATATCACCTCCATTTTCACCGAAATGAATAAAACCCTTCCGGCTCCGACACGGTTTCTGATTGTGACGAGCGAGCTTTTCAAATCATACTGGTGGATTATCCTTCTGATCCTTATTGCTCTTTTTTACGCCGTTCGCAAAGTAAACCGGACCACAAATGGGCGAGCCTTTTTTGACCGAATGAAACTCTCCCTTCCCGTCCTCGGGCCACTTTCCCAAAAGCTGTCGGTGGCGCGTTTTTCCCGCACTTTGGCATCCCTTCTCGAAAACGGCGTCACCATGATGACCGCCTTGGATATTGTCAAGAATATCGTTGACAATGTATTGATATCAAATGCAATTGAAGCTTCAGCCACCGAGGTTGGAAAGGGACAGGGCCTCGGCAACGCCCTCTCGGGACACAATGTTTTCCCGCATCTTGCCGTTCAAATGATTCAGGTCGGCGAACAAAGCGGCGGGCTCGAGGCCATGTTGAATAAGCTGGCCAATATTTATGAATCGGAATCCGAAGCGGCCATCATCGGGATGGTCGCACTTCTTGAACCGGTATTAATTATGTTGATGGGGGTTGTGGTGGGCCTGATCGTGCTATCCATCATGCTGCCGATCCTTGAGATGAACCAGCTTGTCACCTAAAAAACCGGCCATTCCCATCCGGAGGCATTTATCCGATGCCTTCGGCCTGACGTTAAGAAGCTGAATCGATTTGTGATGAAAAAAAAATACGTTCCGGTGCTCGTAATCCTGGTCGGGATGATCCTGACCCATCTGTTTTTCACCGTCATGATTTATCGATCCGGCCTTCACCTGAATCGAACGATCGGGATGGTGATGGACGCCGGATATCTACCGGTTCCAAACGCATACATTCTTCCCAACCTTCGCAGCCTCGGCACCGCCTTCAAATCCGCCGTCTTCTTCACCTTGACCGTTGGAATCGCTTTACCATTTCTGGTCTATCTTGCAGCATGCGCATGGGATCGCGGATATCGCCGCAACAGATTGTTTCTGATCATTTTGTCCGGTTTCGTGATCCTCTGCATGGTGATGCTGAACCGCCACGGGTTTAATCCAATCGTAACGCTATGGTTTTTATCGGTATACTTTTTGACATTCAAGCTGACCTTGTTCGGTCTGGTGGGAGTTCAGACACGACTTTCCACAAAACGCCTGTTGACGCACATCGCCACCCTGGCGATTCTCGGAGTTTTGTGGACGACGCTTTCTCCCGGCAATGTATTTTTCAACGTTCGCGACTATCTTCTTCTGTCGAATTCTTTTGGGAAAAGAATTACAGATTTCTACTATAAATTTTCTCCCTATCCAACGGAATCCATCAAACCGCTTTTAAAAAAACAGATCAAAACCTACCGGATCGACGGAGATTTTAATGAAAGCGTCCTCCATAAGCTGAAGTCGATCCTTCTTCGATATGATTATCTGACGATAAATGCTGCCGGCGCTGCTGATATCCACATCCAAGCACATGAAAACAGCATCTCATTTGTCGCCGGTGGCCGGACAGTTCTCAGAACCGCTATCGATACCTTTATGGGTAACCCGGGTGCCGTACTAAACCGGGTCTCGACCCGCAGCGATCGAAATAATTTCACGCGAAGACTTCTTGCGTTCTCGCTCCTGTTCGCGCTTCCCGTCTTTTTGTATGTTTGCGTCTTTTTCGTTTTTCATCTGATCTTCCGCCATTTCTTTAACAGCGATGGCGATACCGGGTTTTTTACATCCGCCGTCGGCTGTTTGATCGTCGGTATCGCCGCCATGTTCATTTTCCGTGTCATCGCACCGGTATCCATGCCGCTGTCCCACCTAAAGGCAGCGCTTCGGTCCGAAAATCCCGTCACCCGGATGACGGCCTTTCGAACCATCGCATTGGAGGGTCTTGACCCTTCCGACTATTGTCCCGATACCCTTTCATCGAACCGTCCGTACATTCCGGAACGTATCTGGTGGACCATCTCTCTTTCCAACAACACGGAACCCGGGACGAATGATGTGTTGCTTCGCCTCCTGAATGACCCGTACCCGCTCGTGGCATGCAAGGCATATGATTCCCTGAAAAACAGACTGGATAGAGCCGCCACCCGAACCATCATCCAAAAAATCAAAACATCCCGGGATTGGTATGTCCAGGGATATGCTTACCAGACATTGAGGTCCCTCGGATGGGAACAAAAAGCATCCAACTGAAAACTTTTCTTTGTGTTGTTTTGTCGATTCTCCTCCTGGAGGTTCTCTCTTCTGTTGTCAGGATATCGGGTCTGCCACCGCTTCTATTGATCGGCGTCACGCGGATTCTGGATATTTTCCTTCTTCTGGCCATCGTATTACGGATTGAAAAAAAAACATCCGTTATCGGAATCGAGCCTTCCACGCTGCTCAACGGTATTAAAAAAGGTGCGCTCTGGAGCATCGCCTTCGCGATTCTTGCGGCCATATTCGCTTTGGTGTTGCTTGCTTTCAAAATCAATCCTCTGCATCTTCTGAGAACTCCGCTTCCGGATCGTCCGGGTCCCCTATTGCTTTTCTTCATTGTCGGAGGCGTGATCGCCCCCATAGCGGAAGAATTTTTTTTCCGTGGAATTGTGTTTTGCTTTTTTCGCCGTATGGGATTTTGGTTCGCTCTCTTATTTTCGACATTGATTTTTGCGTACCTGCATTCCACAGCCTCGGCAATACCGATCACCCAACTGGTGGGCGGTATCGTTTTTGCTTCGGCTTTTGAAATTGAAAAAAACCTGGCGGTTCCGATGGTCATCCATATCCTCGGAAACCTGTCAATTTTTTCAATTTCGTTTTTAACTAATTGAATATGTTATTTATTGGTCTATTTGACCCGTCTTCAGCGAAGTGCTATAAAATAGCATATTGATTGTTTGTATATTCAACTTGATGCATCATGGAGGTAAGATGGCAACAGAGAGTTCACACCACAGTTCATACCAGAGAGGATTCACCCTGATAGAGCTGATGGTTGTCATCGTTATTTTGGGGATTCTAGCAGCGCTGATCGTGCCCAAAATCATGGACCGTCCCGATCAAGCTCGGCAGGTTCAGGCAAAGATACAGATCGAGAATTTCAAAACGGCCCTGAAGTTGTACAAAGCCGACAACAAGGTCTATCCGACGACGGAACAGGGGCTTGCCGCCCTCGTGAGCCCCCCCTCGGGAGACACCGATCTCAAGAATTATCCGAAAGGTGGTTATCTGGAAAAGAAAACAGTCCCCAAAGATCCCTGGGGGCATGACTATGTTTACCTTTGTCCTGGAATTTATTCCGACTTCGATATCATCTCCTACGGCGCCGATGGTGTTCAGGGGGGCGATGGCTACGATAAGGATATCACAAGTTGGGAAGCTGATGAGTGACCGGCATGTCATTTTGCAGATGCTTTCCTTCTTCAGAAGGAAAAGATAAGCCCCGTCCGAACGGCTTCACCTTGATTGAGCTTGTCGTTGTGATGGCCCTTATCGTGATCATGATGTTTGTGGCGCTTCCCAATTTTGAACATATCTTCAACGACGACATGCGCGAAACATCCCAATGGATTCTGCTGCAAGTTCCGAAATATAAAGCGAAAGCCGTATCCGAATCCCAAATCTATGCGTTACATGTGGACATGGACAACCACCAGTTGTGGTTTTCAAGCACCAGCATGTCGGAAGAGCAAATGCTTTCGTCCATGAAAAAGGGGTTTTCTGTTCCCGACTCGATTCATATCATTGACGTTATCTACTCCAACGGCGAAAGCATTCAGTCGGGAGATGCCCAGATCTGTTTTTATCCAAAGGGATACTCGGATAAAGCCGTTCTTCATATCGAGAAAGATGGTGGAGACCGCCGATCGTTTTTCTTTGAACCCTTTTTAACCCAGGTGGAAACAGCCGATGGGTATGTTGACATTCAAAACTGAATCCGGCTTTACGTTTCTCGAAGTCATGATTGCATTTTCCATTGTCGCTATTGTTCTGGTCTCCATTTTTCAGCTCCAATCCCAGAACATTGCACTTGGAACCCGGGCGCGATTCAACATCATCGCTCCAATGCTTGCCGATATGAAAATGTCCGAAATCATTTCGACACCCAAAGACATATCGACATCCGACAGTGGTGATTTCGGAGATAATTATCCCGGTTTCACCTGGAAATCGGAAATCTCGGATGTGGAATCGGACGCATTGGATGAAACCGCAAACAGGCTGAAAAAAATAGATATAGACATCCAATCGGAAGACCAGAGCGAAACTTATCATCTTCGAACATATTTCTTTTTTGACGAGGAGCCATAGCTGCAATGGGAATGAAAACATTTGACGGCCGAGGTTTCACTCTAATTGAAATACTGGTGGCCATCTTTATTTTTTCCATACTCTTTACGGTCCTGTTCGGTTCTTTCAGGAGTCTTTCCACGTCAACCGATACCCTTGCAAATGGCACGGTCCAATACGAGATGGGGCAGCATTGTATGTCCAGGATTGTTACGGACATCGAAGAGATGTACGTAAAAATTCCGCCGCAGTATAAACAGGCGAATCTCAGGGATTCCACCGATCCCTACCGTGTCGAGGGCAGCAGCGAATTCGTGGACGGAAAAACGGTTTCCCGTTTCAGATTCACGTCCCAGGCCCATTTCTCTTTCACGAATCAGAAACGTGAGGGGGTCGCTGAAATTGTCTATTATGTGACGACCCTCGAGGACGGAGAGTGTGTTCTTCGTCGCGCAGACCAGCTCTATCCATATGAAACATTCGAGGAAAAAAAATCAGATCCGATTATATGCAAAAATCTTCAGGGCTTTTCAGTCACGTTTTTTAATGACGACGGAGAGGAGAGCGATGAGTGGGATTCCGAATCATCGGAGTTTCATTATGCTACCCCCATATCGATACAGATTGTTCTTAAAATTGGTGATAAAGATGCCCCGACGGTTTTCAGTACCCGTATTTACGTCCCTGTGCATCGCGAAAATGTGGCATGAATATGATGAATCCGCTAAAGTCGATTAAAAACCAGAATGGTATTGCCTTGATTGTCGCCCTGACAGTGACTGCCGTCCTGGTGGCGCTAGCCGTGGCCCTTTTTCAGAAAATGAACGCCGCCTATGATTCAAGCGTCAATTCATACCGTCGGACAACCCTTTCGCAGATGGCCGCCGCCGGTGTCCAGATGGCCATGGCGATGCTCTCAAAAGACAAGATGGATTCAAAGATCGATTCCGTACAGGAGGACTGGGCAAATCCTGAAAAGGTTGCAGAGGCCATGTCGGATATCCCTTTTGACGACGGGGAGGTTTCCGTCGTCATCAGCGACGAACGAGGCCGGATTCAGGTGAATTCGCTGGTGTCGCTTCCCGGAAATGATTTCAATCAATCTCAGGAACAACTCTGGACCCGCCTCCTTGAATTTATCGTCGCCCATTATGAACCTTTCCAGGACATGGAGCCTTCGGTCATGATCGACTCTCTGAAAGATTGGATCGATTCCGGAGACGACGATGCCATTACGGGTATGAGCGGCGCCGAATCTTCCTACTATATGAATCTGGAACCACCTTATGAATGTCGGAACGCCCCCATCGACAATCTTGACGATCTTAAAAGAATCAAGGGGTTTCCCCCCGAGCTTTTCGCAGGGGGCGGGGGTATGCCGCAAATCTCGGACCTGCTGACCGTCTATGGCGCCGTAGCGACCGGGGATCATGAATATACCTTTGACGGAAAGATAAATATCGATACCGCCGGTCTGCTGACGCTGGCGGCAATTCTTCCGGACGGCTACGAATCCTATGCCCAGGACATGGTTGACTACCGTTTGGAATCGGATGAAGAGGGATATGTGAACGATCTCTCTTCTACCACATGGTATAAGAAAATACCCGGACTTGAGGATATCACTATCAATGCCGATATTATAACCAATGCCAGCGACCTGTTCCGAATCACCGCCACGGCGACCCTGGAAGGGTCGTCCCTGACCACTGTTGCCGTTGTCCAGAGAGAAATGATTGAAAAGACAGGTAAATGGCGTTGCAGGGTCTTGAATTGGGAAATAAATTAGCATATAGGTAAGAAATGAGCAGAAAAGTACTGGGACTTGACATACGATCCTCTTCGGCAACCGCAGTTCTGATGGAAACCGGTTTGAAGAAATGCGCCATTGTCGGTTTCGGTCATACGTCCTTCCCCGGAGAGGGAAGTTTTCAGGAAAAACTGTCGCACGCCCTTTCAGTCATTTCCGCTGAAATGGATTTGCGCGACTGCGTCTGCGCCATGTCGCTGCCCTCCAGCCGGTTCTTTTACCGCAACGTTTCCGTGCCTTTTGGGGAAAACAAAAAGATTCAACAGATGCTGCCCTATGAGCTCGAGTCCGTTATTCCCCTTCCGGTTGAAGAGCTTCTGATCGATTTCAATAAAATCTCTCTTCCGGGAGCGGGGGGCGAGACCCGGATTATTGCCGCCTGTATCGAAACCGAAAAGCTTAAAAGTATTCTCGATACGCTCGAGGAATCCGGCGTTTCACCGGGCGTCGTCTTCCCTTGCGGATACGGCGCAGCTTCTTGGATATGCAACAAATATTTCGATAAAGAAACCCTCGTGATGATCGATTTCGATGGTGAAATCTGTTCGCTCTATCTTCTGTTTTCAGGAGCAATATCGCTTGTCCGTTCGTTCCCCCTGCCCCAGTCCCAGGCGAAATCCGCAATCTATGTCTGGGGACACATCCAGCGAAGCATCGCCGGATTCGAATCTCTTTTCGAGATAAAGGTCTCACCTTCCCATATTATCATCAACGGTTTTCCGGACGAAAAGTTCCCGAAACAGCTGGAAACGGTCTCTGCCGTGTCGGTCGAAACGCTTGATTTGCCGCTGCCGGCACATTGTGAAGTGCCCCCCCAGGTCGAAAAAGATTTCTTTTCCCCTCGATCTTCTTTTAACGGGTCACTGTCATGCGCCCTGTACCTCATTGAAGGTTTCAAAGGGATGAATTTTCGAAAAGGACCGCTGGCGGCTAAAAACCGTATTTCGGAATATCGTGACAGGCTGGTCCGGACATCGGTGATTGCCGGTGTGGTTCTCCTCCTCTGGATCGCCGGTATTCTGACCCAAATACATATGACACAAACAAGCGTGGATCGGTTGACATCCCGTATTACGGAAATATTTAAACTTCACTTCCCTAATAATCCAAATACCGATTATGCGGTTCATCAGATGCAAACCCAGATAGATGCCCTTAAAAAGGCTACCTTCAGTTCAGGGAATTCGCAGTCCCAGGTCCGGGCAATCGACCTTCTCAGGGATATCAGCCGAAGCATTCCTTCAAATGCGGATGTCAGCTTTTCAAAACTCAATTTTGAGGAAGACGGAATTTATATAGACGGCACCACGTCGTCTTTCAACCTGGTGGATGAAATTAAATCCAAAATCGAAAAGATCAAAGGCGTCGCTTCAGTTACCCCCACCTCTTCCAGGGAAGGAAATTCAATACGCTTTAAACTGCGAATAGAAACAAACCGGGAGAAATCTTCATGAAACCCGTCAATTTGAACCGGCGCGAAAAAAATTACGTTATCGGGGGAGTTGTTTTTTTGGTGGTGCTTCTCTTTTTCCAGCTAATCATATTCCCGCTCCTGCATAAACGGGATCGCCTGATCCGTTCTCTGGCCGACAAGACGGAAGAACTTCAGCAAATGCAGTCTCTTCAATCAGAATATCTCGTCCTCGAAAAAAATGCCCAGCTCGTGAAATCCGAACTTACCCGGCGGGATAAAAACTTTTCGCTCTTTTCTTTTTTAGATCAGCTTGCCGGTGAAGTCGGGATTAAAGAGAACGTATCCAGCATGAAGCCCTCTTCCAGCACCGTTTCGGATGTTAAAATTGCAATACTGAAACTTAAAATCGAAGCAATTACCATGGAGCAGCTTGCCAACTATCTCTACCGCGTTGAATATTCCGGAAACAACCTGTATGTCAGAAGAATGGCCATTTCCGAAACCAGCAAACCGGCAGGGTATATCGACGTGACGCTGCAAGTCGAAACCATTGAATCATAAAAAGGCCGTCGGCAAGTGCATTCAGACCGTCCGACAACCATATTTTAAAACAACAGGTAACGCATAACCCAAATGACAGGCACTCGAAAAAAAATTCTTTTTATTTTTTACATCCTTCTGACGGGACTTGTTTTGCTTTATCTGCTTTTTCCGGCGGATGCCGTCCGGAATGACATAGCCAACCGGATCCAACAGAATGTTCCGAATGTACAGGTGACCATCGGTTCGCTTCGACTTGCTTTTCCACCTGCGCTGTCATTTGGAGATGTGTCATTTTCCAGTGACGGCACGATACTCTTCTCCATGGATCGCCTGAAGCTGACGCCCCGGTGGCGTACGCTTCTTTTTTCCACCAAGATATTTTCATTTAAAGGCGTGGCGTATCATGGCATGATATCGGGTACTCTTTCGGCCGTTATGAGCGGCGACAGCCCGGTTATTTCCGCAACAGGTTCTTTCTCGGGAATACAACTCGAACAGATTCCTGCTGTTCGGAAACAAACCAGTTCCGCACTTTCCGGATCGCTTTCGGGCAATTTTCATCTGGATGCTTCATCGATGAATCAGCCGGCCTTTGGGGGGCATATTTCTGTATCCGATTGCAACTTTGTGCCGCCTTTTTCATTTCTAGATATGAAGCGCCTGGATTTTGACAGTATCGAAGCTGATCTCGATTTTGACGGGGACAATCTTGACATACAGGGAGGGAATCTTGTCGGGCCGGAAATGACCGGGACCGTTAACGGAAATATATATTTTGAAACCCCATTATCTCGAAGCGAGCTGGACCTTGACATTTCGGTCACGCCCTTGCAATCTTCGAAATTTTCGGGGATAAACGTCTTAACATTTAAAGCAACCGAAACGTTTGAAAATCCAAAATTGACACTCGTTTCAACACGTTGAAAAACATTGGGACCATGCTAATTAAACGGCTTTTTCTCCTTACAGATCTGATATTGATCGCCCTGGCGGTTTACGTGGGAGTTAGCGGTGTATATGCCGTTTTTACCTCCAGCCTCGATACGATTACCCCTGTGCCCACCGTTCAAAGTGCTGCGGCATCCAATGCGAAAGTCGCGGTGCCGCCTTTCTCAGATTTCGGGATTATTGCCCAGCGAGATCTTTTCCATACCCATAAGACATCGGCAAAACCAGCTTCAAAGTTAATGCTCAACACCCTGCAGGAAACTCAATTGAAACTTAAACTGCGGGGAACCGTGGCGGGGGATCCCGAAAATTCTTATGCCTTTATCGAAGATGAAAAAGATCACAAGCAGAATCTCTATAAGGTCAATGACACGATACAAAACGCAACGGTAAAGATGATTCTTACGGACAAAGTGGTGCTTTCGGTGGCCGGGAAAGACGAGATTCTCGAACTTGAAGAACGATCGTCGACCACCTCCTCCACTTCGCAACGATCGACCTCAATTACCGCCCGGACCTCAAGCACCGCCACGGCTGCGGGATCCACATCGACGCGCCGAATCAGCCTGAGCCGCGCCCAGGTGGACAGTGCCATGGAAAATCTTACCGATCTCATGGGGCAGATCAATATCCAGCCCTATAACCAGGACGGCAAACAGGGACTTCTGTTGAATAATATCAAACCAAATTCCATTTTCAGGAGAATGGGCCTTCGAAACGGCGATATCCTGACCGCGGTAGGCGGCCAGCCGCTGACCAGCGTTGATCAGGCATACAAGCTTTATGAGGATCTGAAATCATCAGACACGGCCAATGTGGCGATAACGCGAAGAGGACGCGACACCAACATCGAATACAGAATTCGGTAATTCCGGAATAGGTCTTTGCCGAACTGGTTTCGTGAATAATAATTAAATTCAACAGGTAATAATGGCATGCAATTTTTTTCATCCGACACTATATTCGGAAATACCACCAAAAACCGAAGTAGCTATATGAAAAGGTGGCATATGATGCGATGCGCTAATTTAAAACCACATTTTTCCCCACTCATTCTTTTGCTGTCAATTTGTTTGATTTTCCTGTCTCTGTCTTATCTTCAGCAGGCAATTGCAGCCGAGGGAGCTTCTTCCGTGGTCGTTCAGCAAAACGACAAGGCCTCCGAAGGGAAAAAATATGTCACATTCAATATGGTGGATACCGACATTACGGTCCTGATTCAATCCATCAGCGCCCTGATTGGTAAAACGTTTATCATCGACTCCAATGTCAGGGGAAAAGTCAATGTCATATCGCCGGAAAAAATTTCGGTACAGGAGGCCTACCAACTGTTTGAGTCGGTTCTGGAAGTCAATGGATACGCCCTTGTTCCCGCCGGTGCGGCCATTAAGGTCGTTCCCAGTTCAGAAGCACGCTCGAAAAATATCGAGACAAGAGTTTCTTCGGGGCCTTCCGCCGCCATCAAGTCTTCCGAGGACAAACTCATCACCCAACTGATCCCCTTGACCTATGCCGATGCAAAGGAAGTGAAAACGCTTCTGACCCCGCTGGTCTCCAAAAACAGCATCATTCTTTCTTATGCGGACACAAACACCCTGATTGTTACGGATGTGGAGTCCAATATCAAACGCCTTCTGCGTATACTCAAGGCCATCGACGTGCCCGGTATCGGCCGGGAAGTATCGGTGATTCCGCTTTTATACGCGAACGCCGAAACGCTGACCAAAACCCTTTCGTCCATATTCAAGACCTCCATGTCCTCGGAAAAGGACGCTTCCCAGAAAACGCTTGAGTTTGTATCGGACGAAAGAACCAATTCCATCATCTTTGTCGCCAACGAAGACGACACAGCCCGGATCAAACAGCTCATAACCCTCCTGGACAAGGATACCCCGAAGGGGACAGGGAAGGCACATGTCTACAGCCTGCTTCATGCCAATGCCGAAGATATGGCAAAAGTACTTCAGGAACTCCCAAAGGAATCCACCGCTTCCGCTTCCGCTTCCTCTGAAAAAGGGGCAAAAGAGGCCGTATTTGTATCCAACGATATCAGCATTACCGCCGACAAACCCACCAACAGCCTGATTATTTTCGCAGACAACGCTGATTACGCCGTGATTAAGGATATCATTGAGAAACTCGATATCCCCAGATCCATGGTCTATATCGAAGCGCTGATCATGGAAGTCAGTGTAGACAAGTCGTTTGAACTGGGAGTTCAATGGTCCGCCTTCGACGACACCACAATCAACGGAAAAAATGCCGTTGTGGGGGGCGGCTTCAGCGCCTCCGGCGGTTTCGATCCCACCAGTCTCGTTTCGACTAATGGAATGGCCATTGGAGTCGTGGCCGGCAGTGTCAACCTCACGACTTCCCAAGGCACCGTCTCCATTCCGAACCTGGGGGCACTTATCAATGCTCTTCAGACCAACCAGGATGTCCATATACTCCAGACGCCGAAGCTCCTGGCCACCGACAATGAAGAGGCCAGCATTGTTGTCGGCAAGGTGGTTCCGTACCAGACACGGACATCCACCTCCAATAATGACACTTACAATTCATATGAGTATAAAGATGTGGGCCTGACCCTGAAAATCACACCACACATCAGCAGTGGCAGGAATGTCCGGCTTGAGATCTATCAGGAGCTTTCCGCCTTGTCCAATGCATCGACCGACATCACCACGACCCCCACCACGCTGAACCGTACCGTACAGACCACGGTGATCGTACAAGACCAGAACATGCTGGTCATCGGGGGCCTTATCGACGATAACATCACCAACACGGTTAAAAAAATGCCGATTCTCGGGAGTATCCCGATATTGGGCCATTTGTTCCGATACGATTCCCAAACCGGCAATAAAACAAATCTATACATTTTTATTACACCCAGGGTGGTTAAAAACCCATCCGAGGCGATTGGGCTAACGAGCGACGTTCAAGAAAAATTAACCCCTGAAGAATCCGGTTTGATCAAATTGTACGGTCCGAGCAATATTACCAAAGACAAAAATAAACCGAGCGAATCCGGATCCGCAGAGTAACGCCCATGGCAGACACACCCTTTACAATTGCACTGAAAGAAATCGCGGATCTTACGGAAGATCAGCTCGCGGAAGCCAAAGCGCTTGAAACCGAGCACGGTATGTCCGTTGGTCGGCAACTGCTTAAAAAGAAGGTCATTACCGAGCTGCAGCTGCTGGAGACTCTGGCAAAAATCTATCGCTATCCTTTCTGGGCGGATCTTCCTCTGGATCAGATCAAAACCGATTTCGCTGAAAAAGTGCCAATCCAGTTTCTGAAAAAGCACATCATGGTTCCCCTGGTTCGAAAGGAGACTCCGGAGTCGGAAAACGCAAATCCCTCGGATGCCTATATCATCGCCCTGAATGATCCTGCATCTTTTCAGGCGGTTGACGACCTGGGCGGCATGCTTGGCCTCAGCGGTGTCCATACGGTCCTTTCCACCCGGGAATCGATCCTTTCCGCCATCAATCTCTGCTACGACATGCGCAGGGATTCCGCCGAGCAGCTGGTTCAGAACATGGAAGAGGATAGCGGTGCCATCCTGAATGCCATCGAAGATACGGCCGACCTGCTGGACGATACGAGCGATGCCCCCATCATCAAGCTGGTCAACCACATTCTCACGCAATCCATAAAGTCGCGGGCCAGCGATATTCATATCGAGCCCTTCCAGACCGGCTTCAAGGTTCGGAACCGGGTGGACGGCATTCTGTATGATCTCCTCACCCCCCCCAAATGGATTCAGCCGGCTCTGATCTCCAGGATTAAAGTCATGGCAAAAATGAACATTGCCGAAAAACGGCTTCCCCAGGACGG
>JBECKW010000127.1:0-3225 GCA_040235505.1 Desulfobacterales bacterium | reverse complement strand
CGGTGCTGATCTCGCCCCGAAACCGGGTTCAGGATGTCAAACGCCTGGTGAACAGCCTCAAATCGACCGAGCGCATCGAATCAGAGGCTCATCGAAAAGTGTACCGGCCCTGGGGAGTATCGGAGATTATCCATGAATCGGCACGCTTTGAAGTCAGGCGGCTCAAGGTGAAACCCGGCGCACGGATTTCTCTCCAGAAACACTTCAACCGCGCGGAACACTGGATTATCGTCAAGGGAACGGCCCATGTGGTTAAAGGAGAGAAAGAGTTTCTCCTGAAGGAAGACGAATCCACCTATATTCCCGCCGGTACCACCCACCGGTTGGAGAATCCCGGGAGAATCGACCTGGAACTCATTGAAATTCGAACCGGGTCCTATCTTGGAGAAAACGATATCGAACGTTACGATGACGACTACGGACGGCATAACATGAATAGTTAAATGGACTTCTTTCTATAGTTCCTTGAATTTTTGATTCAAATTATATTCATTGCTGGTAATTACAGTTTCCAGGTTCTGAATTCTTTTTTCCAGAGCCTGAATAGTCTTATACTGCTCATCGATTTTCGCTAACAGTACTTTAGCATCGACCTGGGAATCCTTCTCTGAAAAATTTTCTCTATGTTTAATATAAAATTTGATAAGTCCGGCTCCTGTCCCGATAAGAACGATCACGACAACCATTTGAAAAGGATCCATTTATAATTTCCTCCACCAAAGCGTTTTTACGAAAAAAGATTCAACCTTGTTTTCATTTGGCGAACCAATAAAATATAAGCGGATTTTTTAGCAAAATATATTGTAATTGCAAAAGGTTGTCAAGCATATCCGCGCAGCGCCTCCCAGATTGAATTAGCCAAGAATGTTTTTATGTATCTTTTCTAATATGAATACTTCCTCCTGACGTATGCAAATACAATTCAGGACCGCCCCCATTAATTGTCCCCTTTAAAGAACGGTTGTTGAGATCCCCCTTCATAATGGCGGTAACCGGAAAATCCGTAACAACATGTCCGCCGGATGTGCCTGCGTCAATATTTACCTTGACGTCCTTTGAAAGATAGGCGGTGATGCTTCCCCCTGACGTTGAAAGAACGCATTTATTTTTCGGCTGCTGTGAAATTCGCGCCCTGACCGATCCACCCGATGTCGTTGCTGTGATGCTGCCCACAACTTCGCTCACATCAATACTCCCACCTGATGTATGCGCCGTTATATCCCCCGTCACTTTTTCGATACGAATGCCGCCACCGGAGGTTTCTAAATCCGCATTGCCTTCGCACCCGGCAAGCGTGATGCTGCCTCCGGATGTTCGACCCAAAACCTGGCCTTTGACTCGACCAAAAGTGAGGCTGCCGCCCGAAGTCGAGGTGCGAACATTGCCTTCTATATCAGCGACAGAAATACTGCCGCCAGCAGTTTGTAAATCCAGATTATATTTTTCCGGTACGGTCACAAGGATTCTGACTTTCAGATACTTTCCCACTGAATTCCAGAAATTCGATCGCTTATTTTTATCTTCAACAATAACCGTCACATCATCTCCACTCTGCTGAAAGTCGGCATTAAAATTCGTCAAAATTTCATTGAATCGTTCTCGGCTGCCTCGCTTATGGCTGAAAATTATCTCCAATTTCACCGTATCATCTTCGGAGGTGTTCACCTCGATCGCGCCAAGATCAGTTTCTATGGTGAGGAGGCCTCCCGGTTTTACTGAAAATGTTTTTTTAATATGTTCATCAACCTTGCCAAAAGCATTGACTGACACGAAACAGAAAAAAATCATCGCTGAAATAAAAAATGCTTTATTCGGAAAATTCTTTAATTTCATCGGTTCCCCCCTTCTTATTTTTTTCCACTCTCAAATACAAATGGTTCCCACTGCACTTTGGCCGCTCCCAGCACCGTGCCGGTGGCATATGCCAGATCGGTGAGGGAAATCTGATAATCGGAGATGGCGCTGATTTCGCTCTGCTGGGCGTCCGCCAGCGAGGCCTGGGCGTTGAGCACATCGGTGGACGTAACCATGCCCAGTTCGAACTGACGTTTTTCCGCCTGGTACAGTTCATCGTTTAAAATCGTCGTCTGCCGGGCAGCCAGGATCCGCTGCCAGTTGGCTTCGAGTTTGTCGATCTGCTGCAGCACATCGTGGGTGATCTGAGCCTTTTGGCTGTCCCGGTCTGCCAGTTTCTGGGCGCGTTCGTATATGGCCTGACGAAGCCGGCTCTTCGCCGCCTCGTTTCCCAGGGGAATGGATACCTGCAGGCCGAGGGCATGGTCCTTGAATTTGTTGTGGTAAAGAAGCTCATAGGAATCACTTCTTTTAGGACCCAGACCGTTCACATTGTACTGATATTGCAGGGACACCAGGGGCAGGGTCTGATTTTTCCGGTATTCGATGGTGCTGGCATCCTGGGCGAGCTGCAGCTCCAGGGCCAGAAGATCCATGCGGTTCGCCAGGGCGTTGTTCACCATCTGCCCGGACTGAATATCATAATGAACCGGGTCGGGTTCAGATGAAGGAATCAACACCGTTTTGCTTTCAATGTCAAGCCCAGGTTTATTCAGGATTTGTTTCAGGTCCCGCTCCGTATCCTGGACATCGTTTTGAGCCTCGATAATCGCCTCGAGCTTCTCGGCAACACTTGCGCGGGTTCGCATCAGTTCAATCCGTGCTTTTTTGCCGACCTCCACAAAACTCTTGGTCTCCTCGAACAGCGCTTTTGCCAGATCATATTGCTTCTTTCTCACATCCAGAAGCTTCCGAGCTGCGTAGAGCCGCCAGTAATCTTTGTCCACCTCCGCCAGAATGCGGATTGCCTCGAGTTTGGTTTGGGCGTTGGAAATCTGGCGGTCGTAATCGGCAATGCGAATGGTGTATTCATTGACCCGCCGGCCTGCATTTCGAAGCAGCGGCTGGCTGATGGACGCAGACAGGCTGTTGTTGTAGGACGGATTGTAAACCGAATAGATAGAATCTGTTTTAATGGAGTAATCCGTCAGGCCCACTTTGATTTCTCCCCCGGTCCGAAGGGGCAAATCGACATTGAGGCCCGTGCTGAGGGTATCCAGCTTGCTTCCCTGGATATCGAGGAGCGAGGCCATCGGCTGATTGGTCTTGGCATAGGAAACATCGGCTGAAAACGTGGCTTCGAACTGTGCTTCCTCTTCACTGACGTGCTCCGCGGCAATGGTCGGTTTGATCAGCTGCACCTTGAGATCG
>JBECKW010000041.1:0-13565 GCA_040235505.1 Desulfobacterales bacterium | reverse complement strand
TCTTCATCGGCGATTCCTTCATTTTCCCTTCGATAATCTCGAAGGCGCCGTACAAAATCGATTCAGCGGTGCTCTTTTTCCCGTCACGCATAATGGCATTGATGAACTTGGCAGCCAGTTTGCTCTTGTATTTCGCATCGGGAATGATAGGTCGCTCGGGGACCTCTCTTCTTCTAGGCATATCTTACTCCACTCGCATGCTGTCTGACTCAACAGACCAAAACGGTTTTTGTTATTTCGGCGCCTTATTTCGGTGCCTTATTTCGGCTTCTTGGCGCCGTATTTGGATCGACCCTGTTTCCGATCATCCACCCCCAGGGTATCCAGTGTTCCTCGAACGATATGATAGCGTACACCGGGCAAGTCCTTGACCCTGCCGCCCCGAACCAGAACCACCGAGTGCTCCTGCAGGTTGTGGCCGATACCGGGGATGTAGGCCGTCACTTCAATCCCCGTGGTCAACCGGACCCTTGCGACTTTCCGCAAAGCCGAGTTGGGCTTTTTGGGTGTGGATGTGTACACGCGGGTACATACCCCTCTTTTCTGGGGAGCCCCTTTCAGCGCCGGGGTGTTGGTCTTCTGTTGAAGTCGCTTCCGGCCGCTTCGAACGAGTTGATTAATTGTCGGCATCGTTACCTCTTTGTTCGTAAAATAATCCGCAAACATCGCAGCATGACAAAAAAGCCGATTTGTATACATATGACCGGTGGTTGTCAAGCTTTTTGTTGCGTTTTTCTCTCTTTTTCATTTTTCTTCCGGAACAGAATCAACCGGCCGGAATTCGTCAGCCTTTCCCCCATTCAGCTCGATTCAATGGCAAGACCGCTGTATTTAGGCATGCCGGTTCCGGCGGGGATAATCCGTCCCATAATGACGTTTTCCTTGAGTCCCCGCAGATAATCCTTGGCGCCTGCAATACTGGCGTCCGTCAGAACCTTCGTCGTCTCCTGAAAGGAAGCAGCCGAAATAAAGCTGTCGGTGGAAAGAGATGCCTTGGTCACGCCGAGAATCAGGGATTCCGCCACGGCGGGCTTGAGCCCCTGCTCGATCATGCCTCGGTTCACCTCTTCAAAACGTGTCCGGTCCACCTGTTCCTCGAGAATAAAGTCCGTATCGCCCACGTCCGTCACCCGGACCCGCCGCATCATCTGGCGCACGATGACTTCAATGTGTTTGTCGTTGATGCGAACGCCCTGGAGTCTGTAAACCTCCTGGACCTCATCCACCAGATACCGGGCCAGGGCCACCTCGCCCTTGATGTTGAGAATATCCTGGGGATTTGCGCTGCCGCCGATCAGGGGCTCGCCCGCCCGGACATAGTCGCCTTCGTAAACGCTGACATGCTTTCCCCTGGGAATGAGATATTCCTTTTTCTCGCCCACATCCACGGGGGTGACGGTCACGCGCTGCTTGCCTTTCTTGGTTCCCTTGGCAATGGAAACATACCCGTCGATTTCACTGAGAATCGCCGCCTCTTTGGGTTTCCGAACCTCGAAGAGCTCCGCCACCCGGGGAAGACCACCGGTAATGTCCTTGGTCTTGGTGGTGGCCCTGGGCAGCTTGGCAATGATATCGCCGGCTTTGACCGGGTCACCTTCCTCCACCAGCATGATCGCGCCGATGGGAAGCACATACCTGGCCATGCCGCTTCCCTTCTCCAGTTTGGCCGTTTTCCCGTCCGCATCCTTGATGGAGATTCGTGGACGGACATCGACGCTTTTGGACTCGATAATGGTCCGGCTCGATTTTCCCGTGACGGGGTCTACCTTTTCCTGCATGGTCTTTCCGAGGGCAATGTCACCGAATTTTACCCGGCCGGCGACCTCGGTGATAATCGGGGTGGTAAACGGATCCCATACCGCCAATACGTCGCCCGACTTCACGCCCTGCCCGTCCTTCACCGTCAGGTGGGCGCCATAGATGACCGGATGCCGCTCACGCTCTCTTCCGGCCTCATCAACGATTGAAAAATTGCCGCCCCGGCGGTTCATGACGACGGTATTTCCTTCGGCATTCTGAACCACATTGAGCTCTTCGTCGTATTTGACTTTCCCATCGACCCGAGCCCGAATATCGGCCTGCTCCACGCGCCTGCTGGCGGTACCGCCGATATGGAAGGTTCTCATGGTCAGCTGGGTTCCCGGCTCTCCAATGGACTGGGCCGACAAAATTCCCACTGCCTGGCCCATCTCCACCGGCTGACCGTGGGACAAATCGCGTCCGTAGCATTTGGCGCAAACACCGAAGGGGGTCCGGCAGGTGAGCACTGACCGGATTTTGACGCTGGTGATGCCGGCATCAACAATTTTCTGAACCCCGGCCTCGTCGATCTCGTCTCCCTGGGCCACCAGCACTTCCTCGGAAAACGGATCGCAAATATCCTCCACGGCGGTCCGGCCGAGGATTCTTTCGCCGAGTTCCTGAATGACTTCACCGCCCTCCATCAGGGGTTCCACTTCGACCCCCATCATGGAGCCGCAGTCTTCCTCCACCACGGTGCAGTCCTGTGCCACATCCGCGAGCCGCCGGGTCAGGTACCCGGAGTTGGCGGTCTTCAGCGCCGTATCCGCAAGCCCCTTTCGGGCGCCGTGGGTGGAGATAAAGTACTGGAGAACGGAAAGGCCTTCCCGGAAGTTTGCCGTAATGGGGGTTTCGATGATTTCCCCGGAAGGTTTTGCCATCAGACCGCGCATACCCGCCAGCTGACGCATCTGGTCCTTGCTGCCCCGGGCGCCGGAATCGGCCATCATGAAAATCGGGTTCAGGTTCTCCCGAACCTTTCCCCGAACGGCACCGTCTTCCGCCGGCTGGTCCGCTTTCTTTTCTTCGGATCCTCCGGAGGCGGGCGCCTTCATAACATCCATCATTTCGTTGGCCACATCCTCCGTGGCCTTTGCCCAGATATCCACAACCTTGTTGTATTTCTCGCCCTGGGTGATGAGACCCTCGGTATACTGCTTGCCGATCTTGGTCACCTCGTTTTCCGCCTTTTTGAGAATATCCCATTTGGTGGGCGGAATGATCATGGCGTCAATGGAAATGGAAAGCCCGCCTTCGGTGGATGCTTTGTAACCGAGGTCCTTCAGCCGGTCGGCCAGAATGACCGTGGCCTTGGGCCCGAGGTTTCGGTAGGCATAGTCGATGAGATCCCGAAGGGTCTTTTTGTCCTGAACCTTGTTGACGATATGAAAGGGAATGGCCGGATGCTTTTCGATCACTTCGAAGAGATGGAAACCGGCGCCTTCCTCTTCGAGAACGTCGGATACCGAGCCTTGTTCCATATTGTACAGGCCTTCGACATCCACCGTTTTCATGTTGAAAATCCGCTCGAACTCATCTCTTCTCACCCGTCCGAGAAGTCCCTTGTTCTTCTTGTCCAGGCTCTTGGAGTGCGACGCCACAAAAGATACAAAGGCCTCTCCCCCCAGGACCTTTTCACGGATGCCGGCGGCTTCTTCGCGGCTGCCGACCAGGATGTGACGCAGCACCAGAACGTTATCTTTGGGAATGATCTCCCACAGAAGCACCCGCCCCACGGTGGTAGTGACCCGCTTTCCTTCCATGCGAAGAGTGATGTCCGCATGGAGATCCACAGCGCCGCTGTCATAAGCGCTTCGCACCTCGTCGGTGTTGGCGAAAATTTTCCCCTCGCCCCGGGCTCCCGGCATGCTCCGGGTCATATAATAAATGCCCAGCACGATGTCCTGACTCGGCACGATGATAGGGCTGCCGTTTGCCGGGGAAAGAATGTTGTTGCTGGAAAGCATGAGCACCCGGGCTTCGATCTGGGATTCGACGGAAAGCGGCACATGGACGGCCATCTGGTCCCCATCGAAGTCCGCATTGAATGCGGTACACACCAGGGGATGAAGCTGAATGGCCTTTCCTTCGATGAGAATCGGCTCAAACGCCTGAACCCCCAGCCGGTGCAATGTCGGCGCACGGTTGAGCATGACGGGATACTCCTTGACCACCTCGTCCAGGGTATCCCACACTTCCGGAATTTCGCGCTCAACCATCTTTTTGGCGCTTTTGATGGTGGACACCAGCCCCTTGCGCTCCAGCCGGTAGTAAACAAAGGGTTTGAAAAGCTCCAGGGCCATCTTCTTGGGAAGCCCGCACTGGTGAAGCCTCAGGTTGGGACCCACCGTAATAACGGTACGCCCGGAATAATCGACACGTTTCCCCAGAAGGTTCTGACGGAACCGGCCCTGCTTTCCCTTCAACGTATCGCTCAGGGATTTCAGGGGGCGTTTGTTGGTGCCGGTCACCACGCGGCCGTGACGCCCGTTGTCAAAAAGAACATCCACCGCTTCCTGGAGCATGCGCTTTTCGTTTCGGACGATAATGTCCGGGGCCTTCAGATCGATCAACCGCCGAAGCCGGTTGTTCCGGTTGATCACCCGGCGATACAGATCATTGAGGTCCGACGTGGCGAACCGCCCTCCCTCCAGGGGAACCAGGGGTCGCAGGTCTGGCGGCAGTACCGGAATCGCATCCATGATCATCCACACGGGATTGACCCCGGAACGACGGAAAGCGTCTACGATTTTCAGCCGTTTGGAAAGCTTCTGCCGCTTGGCCGCGGATCCGGTGGACCGGATTTCGCCCCGGAGTTCCTCATAGAGCTTTTCCAGGTCGATTTCTTCGAGCATGCGTTTGACGGCTTCGGCACCGATCCCCGCTTCGAATTTATCTCCGTAGGTCTCCTGCGCTTCCCGGTATTTCTCTTCCGTCAGAAGCTGTCCCTTGGAAAGTCCGGTGTCTTTCGGATCAATGACAATGTAGCTGTCAAAATAAAGCACCTTCTCCATGTTTTTCAGGGTCAGGTCAAGCAGGTTCCCGATCTTGCTGGGTAGGCTTTTCAGGAACCAGATATGCGATACCGGGGTGGCCAGTTCGATGTGCCCCATCCGGTCGCGCCGGACTTTGGACTGGATCACCTCCACACCACATTTTTCACAAATGACACCGCGGTGCTTCATCCGCTTATATTTGCCGCAGTTGCACTCATAATCCTTGGTGGGTCCGAAAATTTTGGCACAGAAAAGACCGTCACGTTCGGGTTTGAACGTACGGTAATTGATCGTTTCCGGCTTCTTGATTTCCCCGTGGGACCACTCGCGGATCTGTTCCGATGAGGCCAGTGCAACCTGAACCGCCTGATACATTCTAGGATCTGTCGGTTTGGCAAAAAAGTCGTACAATGTCTCCATATTTAATCCCCGTATGATGTTAGGGTGTTACAGCGTTTTCCATTATCGGTTTTCGGCCGCCGGCGGCTGCGGTGCTTCTTCCTGAAGGAGTCGCATATCAATCCCGAGGCTCATCAGTTCCTTGGTAAGCACCCGGAATGACTCGGGAAGACCCGGTTCCAGCGTATTCTGGCCTTTGACGATCTTTTCATACATGCGGGTTCGTCCGGCCATGTCGTCCGATTTTACCGTCAGAAATTCCTGAAGGGCATGGGCCGCACCATATGCCTCCATGGCCCAGACTTCCATCTCCCCGAGCCGTTGACCGCCGAACTGCGCCTTGCCGCCGAGCGGCTGCTGGGTGACCAGGGAATAGGGCCCGATGGATCGGGCGTGGATCTTGTCATCCACCAAGTGATGCAGCTTCAGCATGTACATGGTGCCCACCGTGATCTGCCCGTCGAAGGCGTCGCCGGTGCGCCCGTCGTACAGCGTTGCCTGGCCGGTATTTTTAACACCGGCTTCCTCCATGAGTTCCTTGATTTCACTTTCCTTGGCCCCGTCAAAAACCGGGGTCGACATATGGACACCGTCTTCATAATGACGGGCAAAACTGATGAGGGTCTCGTCGTCGGCCTTGTTCACGAATTCCTGCTGGGACGACTCGGTGAAAATCCGTTTGAGCTTCCCGCGAAGTTCCTTGATCTTGTTTTCCTCAAGCATCTGCTGAATCTGGTCTCCCAGGCCCTTGGCCGCACGCCCCAGATGAATCTCCAGAATCTGCCCCACGTTCATACGGGACGGAACGCCCAGGGGGTTCAGGACCATATCGACCGGTCTGCCGTCTTCGAAATAGGGCATATCCTCCACCGGCAGAATTCTGGACACCACGCCCTTGTTCCCGTGACGTCCGGCCATTTTATCTCCGACGGAAAGCTTGCGCTTCATGGCCACATACACCTTGACCATTTTAATGACCCCCGGCGGCAGTTCATCGCCCTTTTCATACCGGCTCACCGCGTGGTCGAATTTCTCCCGGCACACCTCACACTGCCGGCGGTATTTCTCCAGAACTTCGTGAACCTCTCCGGTGATCTCCGGATCATCCAGCACGATGCCCTCCAGTTGGGCCATGGGCACTTCCTTCAGAAGTTCCTGATCGATGGATTCGTCCTTTGTGACCAGGTTCTTGCGTCCCTTTTTAAGGGTAACCGTGCTCTTGCGCCCCGCAAGCAACTTCTCGAGACGTTCCCGGGCAACCTGCTCAAGAACGGAGAGCTCGTCATCCCTGTTTTTTTCAAATTCAGCGATTTCCTGGCCTTCGATGGACTGTGCACGATCGTCCTTGTCCACACCCCTTCTTGAAAACACCTTGGCATCGATAACGGTGCCTTCGACTCCCGGCGGCACCCTCAACGAAGTGTCTTTGACCTCTCCGGCCTTCTCTCCGAAGATGGCCCGAAGAAGTTTCTCCTCCGGAGACAGCTGGGTTTCTCCCTTCGGGGTCACCTTCCCCACCAGTACATCGCCCGGGGCCACTTCAGCCCCAAGGCGGATAATGCCGCTTTCATCCAGATTTCTCAGTGCTTCTTCGCCGACGTTGGGAATATCGCGCGTGATTTCTTCCTTCCCCAGTTTGGTATCCCGGGAAACCACTTCGAATTCCTCCACATGAACGGAGGTATAAGTACCGTCCTGGACCAGCCGTTCGCTGACCAGGATCGAATCTTCGAAGTTGTAACCGCCCCAGGGCATAAAGGCGACCATCACATTCTTGCCAAGGGCGAGCTCGCCCTGGTCCGTGGCGGGGCCGTCGCAGATGATATCTCCCGCTCTCACCTTCTGTCCCTTTTTGACGATGGGCCGATGGTTGAAGCAGGTGCTCTGGTTGGAGCGGACGAATTTCGACAGGTTGTAAATGGTCACATCCTTGTCTGGATTCTTGTCGTCCGGCTCATGTTTGATCACGATACGGGAGGCGTCCACATCCACAATGGTGCCATCACGTTTCGCGACAATGGCCACCCCTGAATCCCTGGCCACGACCCCTTCAATACCGGTTCCCACCAGCGGTGCTTCGTTTACGATCAGAGGCACGGCCTGCCGCTGCATGTTGGAGCCCATGAGCGCCCGGTTCGCATCGTCGTTTTCCAGAAAGGGAATCAGCGATGCGGACACGCTCACCAGCTGGTTGGGGGAAATATCCATGAGTTCGATCTGCTGACGGTCCACCATCATGAACTCACCGGCCACCCGGCAGGTCACCAGGGAATTGGCAAACCGGTTCTTTTCGTTGAGCGGTGCGTTTGCCTGGGCAATGGGATGGTCTTTTTCTTCAAAGGCGCTCAGGAAACGCACGTCCTTTCCGACCTTCCCCTCGCTCACCACCCGGTACGGGGTTTCGATGAACCCATAGGGATTTACCCGGGCATAGGTTGAAAGAGACACAATCAGACCGATATTGGGACCTTCCGGCGTCTCAATGGGGCATATCCGGCCGTAATGGGAAGGATGGACGTCCCGGACTTCAAAACCGGCCCGCTCCCGGGTAAGCCCGCCGGGCCCGAGGGCGCTCAAGCGCCGTTTATGCGTTGTTTCCGACAGTGGATTGGTCTGGTCCATAAACTGGCTGAGCTGGCTGGTGCCAAAGAACTCCTTGACCACCGCCGCCACCGGCTTCGGGTTGACCAGATCATGGGGCATCAGGGCATCGACTTCCTGAAGGCTCATCCGTTCCTTGATAGCGCGTTCCATGCGAACCAGTCCGATACGGTAATGGTTTTCCAGAAGCTCACCCACCGCACGCACGCGACGGTTGCCCAGATGGTCGATATCGTCCACGACCCCTTGGGTATCCCGGAGGGCCACCAGTGTTTTGGCCGTCAGGAGGATGTCTTCCTTACGAAGCGTGGTCACATGAATGGGCGTGTCAACCCCCAGACGAAGGTTGATCTTGAGCCGCCCCACACTCGAAAGATCGTAGTAGTCGGATTTAAAGAAAAGGTGATCCAGAAAATCCTGTGCCACCTCGGGGGTCGCCGGATTGCCGGGACGCAGCCTTCTGTAAATTTCGATGAGTGCTTCTTCCTTGGTGTCGACTTTGTCGAGCTGCAGGGTTTTTCGAATGGAATCACTCGTGCTCACACCATCGATATAAAGAATCTCGAATTCCTGAACGCCTGCTTCCTCCAACCGTTTCAGAATCGGCTCATCAATGGTGTCGTTGGGCCTTGTCAGCGTTTCACCCGACTCGGGCTCCACGACGGTTGAGAAAAATGCCTTGCCCAGCAAATCCTCTTCGTTCAGCGGAATCAGCGTGATTTCTTCACTTTGAAGTTGCTTCAGGGAACGCCGGGTAAAATTGCGTCCTTTTTTAACAAGTACTTCTCCGGTTTTTGGATGGACGACATCCTGGGACGCACGCTGGCCTTTTAAATGATCCTCGTTGAATTCTTTGAAGATGTGGCCCTCGCGAATCACGATCTTCTCCCGCTCGTAAAAATAAGAGAGCAGATCCTGGGTCGAGTATCCAAAGGCCTTAAAAAGAAGGGTCACTGGAAATTTTCTGCGGCGATCGATTCGGATATAGACGATGTCCTTGGGGTCGATCTCCATATCAATCCATGAACCTCGGACCGGAATGATACGGGAGGTATAAATAATTTTGCCGCTGGAATGGGTTTTCCCCTTGTCATGGTCAAAAAAGACACCCGATGATCTATGAAGCTGGCTGACCACCACGCGCTCGGTACCGTTGATAATAAAGGTTCCTTTATCGGTCATCAGCGGTACGGTACCAAAATAAATTTCCTGCTCCTTGATATCCCGTATATTGGAAACTCCGCTTTCCTTGTCAACGTCGTTGACCACCAGGCGGACCGTGATACGTATGGGCAATTCGTACGTCATGCCCCGATGAATGCATTCCGCAACTCCGTGTTTTACTTCTCCGAATCTATATGAAACGAACTCAAGGGATGCGCTTCCCGTAAAATCCTTAATGGGAAAAACAGAATTAAATACCGCCTGAAGCCCGAAATCTTCGCGCTTTTCAGGGGCGATATCCATCTGCAGAAAACGGTTATATGATTCCCGCTGCATGCCGATCAGATCGGGAATATCGACAATTTTTCGAATCCTGCCGAACTGCTTCCTCTGTCGTTTGCTTGCCAGCAGCCTTTCCGACATGGCATCTCCATTTTTTTTCAGATAAAATTTTATGCCAACGGCAACACCGGCTGCAACCATCTCTCAGGTTGCAGCCGGCGCGCCATCAGCCAAATATAGTAGGTGGCGACGAATAAATCCCATTGCCATCGCTTGGAAAGCAATGCGGTGTTATCCGCAAGATTACTTAAGCTCCACCTGAGCCCCTGCTCCTTCGAGCTGGGCTTTGTATTTTTCAGCCTCTTCCTTGGCGATGCCCTCTTTGACCGGTTTCGGGCACCCGTCCACAAGGTCCTTCGCATCTTTCAGGCCCAGGCCCGTAATCGCGCGAACTTCCTTGATGACGTTGATCTTTTTATCGCCTGCGGCAACAAGAATCACGTCAAATTCGGTCTTCTCTTCAGCCGCTGCCGCTGCACCGCCGTCAGCGGGACCGGCCGCCATCATCGCCACCGGAGCGGCGGCGGATACGCCGAATTTTTCTTCCATTTCCTTGACAAGCTCGGACAGCTCGAGAACGGACATGTTAGAAATAAACTCTATCACATCATCTTTTGTAATATCAGCCATTTTAATTTTTCCTCCGAAATCGGGCGGCCTGTAATGAATATGTCGGCCCCCCAACAAATTTTAAATTGATGATCCTGGTTGAAGCAGATGTTAAGCAGCCTCTTTCTGCTCTTTGATCGCCTGCAAGACATTCATGAAATTTGAAATCGTGCCGCTTAGCACGCGCACGAACGAGGTCGGTACACCGTTCATGGTCGAAAGCACCTGAGCCAGCAAGACCTCCCGCGACGGCAAGGCCGAAAGCGCCTTGATGTCATTAAGCTCAAGGACCTTTCCACCCATGACGCCTGCTTTGATTTCAAGTTTGTCGTTGGTCTTGGCGAACTCGGTCAATACTTTTGCCGGTGCCACCGGATCGTCAAAATTGATGGCAATGGCGCTGGGGCCCTTGAAACTTTCCTGAAGCAGAGCGGTATCGGTATCCTTGGCAGCCCTGATGAGCAGGGTGTTTTTGGCCACCTGATACTCGCAGCCCGCTTCCCGAAGTTTCCGCCTGAGGGCATTCATGGCCTCGACATCGAGCCCCTTGTAATCGGTGGCGATCACCACCTTTGCGCGGGACAGTTTGTCTGCAAGCGCCTGAACGACGGTTTGTTTTTCTTCGAGTCTCAAACTGTTAACACCTCCTTTCCTCATCTTTCAAAAACCGGAGGCAAGGTATGCATCCCATTGTCTCGGTAGGCCGGCAATGCCAATTAAACACCGGGAAGGTGAACCTACGGTCTTTGACAAACGGTATTTTCTTATGTCCTACTAAACGGCCGAATGATAACCGGCCAAAAGATATGCGAACATATCTGTATATAGGTAACGCGATCCTCTTGCAAAACGCTGTCTATCGCGCCATGTCCTTGACAAATGCCGTATCGATTTTAAACCCGGGTCCCATGGTGGTGGAAATGGCGATGCTTTTCATATAGGTGCCCTTGCTGGAAGCCGGTTTGAGCCTCTGGATCGTCTCCAGGAAGGCGGAAATATTTTCTCTCAGCTTGTCGACGCCAAAGGAAACCTTCCCCATGGGAACATGAACAATCCCCGCTTTTTCCACCCTAAAGTCGATTTTGCCGGCCTTGAGTTCCTGGACCGCCTTGGCGACGTCGAAGGTCACGGTACCGGTCTTCGCGTTGGGCATAAGCCCCCGGGGACCCAGCATTCTACCGATTTTACCAACCGATCCCATCATATCGGGCGTGGCCACTGCCTTGTCAAAACCGAACCAGCCTTCTTTGATCTTTTCGATCAATTCGTCATTTCCCACAAAATCGGCACCCGCGTCCCTGGCCTCGGCTTCCTTTTCGCCTTTGGCAAAAACAAGGACCTTCACTTCCTTACCGAGGCCGTTGGGAAGCACCACGGTTCCCCGAACCATCTGGTCCGCGTGCCTCGGATCGACACCCAAACGAATGGCCAGATCGACCGTCTCATCGAATTTGGCAAAAGACGACTCGATCGCCATCTGCAAGGACTCGTTAAAATCATAGTACTTCTGGGTATCGAACTTTGCCCTGGAATTTAAATATTTTTTACCGCGTTTCGGCATTTTTGCTCACTGCTCCTTTTCCCTTCAGGCGACCTTGATCCCCATGCTTCTGGCGGTCCCTTCAACGATTTTACAAGCTGCTTCCAGATCGTTTGCATTCAGATCGACCATTTTCAGGTTCGCGATCTCTTCTACCTGCGCCCGGGTCACTTTCCCCACGCTCTCACGCTTGGGATCGGCCGCGCCTTTGGCTATTTTGGCGGCTTTTTTCAGCAGCACCGACGCCGGCGGCGTTTTTGTGATAAACGTGAATGTTCTGTCCTGGTAGACGGTGATCACCACCGGAATGATCATTCCCTCTTCCTTCGCGGTTCTGGCGTTGAACGCTTTACAGAAATCCATGATATTCACGCCATGTTGCCCCAGTGCCGGTCCGATGGGAGGCGAAGGATTCGCCTTGCCAGCCTGGACCTGCAATTTAATCAATGCCATTACCTTTTTAGCCATTTTCTGTTCTTACTCCCGATACTGATTAGAGTTGTGCCCGCTGTGAAGCATGGAATATTCGCGGCCTTCGCTGTTATAATTTCGTAACCTGAACGAAATCGAGTTCCACCGGTGTGGACCTGCCGAAAATACTGACCATGACTTTGATTTTTCCCTTTTCGGGATTCACCTCATCAACGGTGCCGTTAAAATTAGTAAAAGGACCGTCAATTACCCTGACATCATCTCCGGTCTCAAAATAGAATTTGGGTTTGGGTTTATCCTTTCCGGCTTCCATCCGGTTGAGAATCTGGTTAGCTTCCTCTTCACTGATGGGGGTCGGTGTTTCCCGACCTCCCAGAAAACCGGTCACTTTGGCGGTATCGTTTACAATATGCCATGTCTCGTCATCCATCTGCATCTGGACGAGAATGTATCCGGGATAAAACTTTCGGGATGAGGTCTTTCGCTTGCCCTTGACAAGCTCGACAATCTGCTCGGTGGGAACCAGCACTTCGCCGAATTTTTCTGGGTGCGCCGAAGATGCAATCCGATCCTCCAAGGCGTTTTTCACCTTGTTTTCAAACCCGGAATACACATGAACGATATACCATTTAAGTGCCACGTCTCGTTTCTCCTTACCTACTGGATCACCCTGTTTATGAGACTACTCAACCCGATATCCGCTATCCAGAGGATGAAGGTGATAATTAACACCAGGATAATGACCACGATGGTGGAGCCGATGGTTTGCTTGCGGGATGGCCACGTCACTTTTCGAAGCTCAACCTTAACTTCTCTCAGGAACTGAATCGAGACATCTACATACTTTTTCCCAGGATAATTAACGGGTGCTTTGACCGATTGCCTGGAACCGGCGCTTGCCGATGTATTCTTAACAGGGGCGCGATTGCCGTTTTGCACCTCGGCGGCCGACTGGCTTTTATCTGACTTTACCTTCGGCCTGTCGTTGGTTTTTTTCCGTTGTATTCGTCCCATGCACCACCTAAATATTGAAAGCTCAAAGATCAGCCGGCAAAAAGCACTTCGCACTTCGCCTGTTATTTTTGTCCGTCTTGCTCTGAGCTTTCCTGCTAAAACGTTTGGCAGGCCAGGAGGGATTCGAACCCCCAACACCCGGATTTGGAGTCCGATGCTCTGCCGTTAGAGCTACTGGCCTGCATTCAGCCGCACGACGCCAAATCCATCCTCGCACAGCTGTTTAATAAATCCGCCCCCGCCGGACAGGCTATTTGGTTTCCTTATGGGCCGTATGTTTTTTACAAAAACGGCAGTACTTGGAAAATTCAAGCTTATCCGGCGTCGTCCGTTTATTCTTCGTTGTCGTATAATTTCGTCTTTTGCATTCCGTACATGCAAGTGTAATGATGACTCTCACGTGCCGACTCCTTCGCCTTATTCAATAATTTCGCTGACGACGCCGGCGCCCACGGTCCGTCCACCTTCACGGATGGCAAACCGAAGCCCCTCTTCCATGGCGATGGGGGTGATCAGCTCGCCCGTGATCGTCACGTTGTCTCCCGGCATGATCATCTCTACGCCCTCCGGAAGATTCAATATCCCCGTCACGTCCGTCGTCCGGAAATAAAACTGCGGCCGGTACCCGCTGAAAAACGGCGTATGACGCCCGCCTTCTTCCTTGCTCA
>JBECKW010000009.1:0-18395 GCA_040235505.1 Desulfobacterales bacterium | reverse complement strand
TCAGTTTGCACAAACGCAGGGCATCGTATACGGCCAGCCCACCAATGGCCGTCATCACCTGGGTGCCGTTGACCAGGGCCAGGCCCTCGCCCGGCGCCAAATTCAGGGGCTCGAGCCCGCAGGCTTTTAAAATCTTCTCGCCGGAAAGCCGTTCGCCTGATAAAAAGCCTTCCCCTTTGCCGATAAGAATCAGCGCCATGTGGGCCATGGGACAAAGGTCACCACTTGCGCCCACCGACCCCTGTTCGGGAATGACGGGACAGACGCCCTTGTTCAGCAAAGCGGTGAGCCGCTCCACGCTGGCCAATCTGGCACAGGCATGCCCCAGGGAGAGCTCTTTTGCGCGCAGAAGCATCACACCTCTTGCAGCGGCTTCATCCAGGGGGTTGCCCACCCCTGCGGCATGACTCATCAATATGTTGACCTGCAGCCGCCTGGCATCCTGACCGGAGATGGGAACATCGCTCAAGGCGCCGAATCCGGTGGTGACGCCATATATCGTTCGCCTGTCCCGAACCCACTGATCAATCAGGTTGCCGGTTTTCTCTACCGCCTGTCTGACTTCCTCGGCGATAAGAACTTTGGCGCCATATCGGGAAACTGCGATAAAATCCTCCAGGGTCAAATCGCCGGAATCCAGGGTAACGTTTTTTTTCATCCGCTTCTTTCAACTTTCATCTTCAGTATCGAGTGTGCCTGCGGCCGCGGCCGTTAAGTGACGGTCCTGTGCGCAGTACTCTCGGGTTTAAACCTTCCGCCCAGTTTATAGTAAGGGCCTGGGTAGATGAACCGGCTATGGGTCGCGACGATGTTTCCGGACCATGTGGTTCGATTGAGCACGAGGCAGGGCGTATTGATTTCAATCTGCAACAGCCGACGGGTGGCATGGTCGGGCAAAATCGCCTCGATGACGTGGTGCACTTCGCTGACGGGCGCCACACTCATCAAATAGGCATTGGGCGTGATGCGGGTAAAGTCCTGGGCAAGAAAATCAGGCGCTATTGCCGGGTTGACGTAGCGGTCCGCCAATTGGACCGGTGTGCCTGTGTCATGATGTACCAGCACGGCATGGTATACCGGTGTGCCGGCAGCCAGATGCAGGCTGGCCGCCACTTCTGCCGGCGCCGGCTCCTGTCGCAGCAGATGAACGGTGCTGGTATGCGTGCCCCCGTGTCTACGTATCTCCTCGGCGATACTGACAATCTCCAGCAGCGCCGACTGCGGTTTTTCCGGCGCCACAAAAGTCCCCACACCCTGAATCCTTATCAGTCGCTCTTCTGCTGTCAGTTCCCGCAGGGCACGGTTCACCGTCATCCGTGAAACGTCCAATGCTTGAACAAGTTCGTTTTCCGACGAGACACGGTCACCCGGCTTCAGGCGACCACTGTCGATCTGTTCGAGGATGAAAGCTTTTACCTTCTGATACAGCGGTTGGATCTGGCTGCCCGGTTTTGTCCAGTTGTTTTTTTCCATGTCACCAATACTCTCATTCATCATCAGCTTGACAATCATGGCCAAAGTTGTATATACAGGAATATACAATCTGGGCGATTGAATGTCAAGGCATCAAAGGAGAAGGCGCGGGGGAATCGCAAGTAGCGATAATATAGTGCCTAAAGTGAGCTAAAGTGCCTAAAGTGCCTAAAGTTCAGGAGTCGTTTCACTCCGCCGGGTTTATATAAAAAGGCAGAATACATTAACTTTAGGCACTTTAGCTCACTTTAGGCACTATAGGCACTTTCATCCGTCTTCCACGTTTTTTTCCGGAAGAAAGAAGACCTTATGAAAGCCGTCGAAACCATATCCATGGAAAGGATCTGTCGGCGCCTGCCGCCGGCACCTGAATTCAAAGCAGGTATAAGGCGGGCGCCCAAGCGATTGACCCGGCTGAGCAAGGCGGATAGGGTGCTTTCGGTTAAGAATGCACTTCGCTATGTGCCGACCAAATGGCATGCAGCGCTGGCCCCGGAATTCCTGGAAGAGCTGCACACCCGCGGCCGTATCTATGCATACCGATTTCGTCCTCCCGGCATGATTTCGGGCCGCCCCATTGGCAGCTACAAAGGCGCCTGTACCGAAGGCCGCGCTTTTCAGGTGATGATCGACAACAACCTGGATGCTGACGTGGCCCTTTACCCCTATGAGTTGGTGACCTATGGCGAGACCGGCCAGGTGTGTCAGAACTGGCTGCAATATCGACTCATCAAGGCCTACCTGGAAGTCCTGACCGACCGGCAGACGCTGGTCGTGGCATCGGGTCATCCCCTGGGATTGTTCAGATCATCGCCCCATGCTCCCAGGGTCATCATTACCAATGGCCTGATGGTGGGCCTGTTCGATCACAACGACGGCTTCAACCGTGCGGCCGCGCTGGGGGTGGCCAATTACGGGCAGATGACGGCAGGCGGATGGATGTATATCGGGCCCCAGGGCATCGTTCACGGGACCTATTCCGTCCTTCTCAACGCCGCAAGGAAACAACTGGGCGTTTCAGCCGGCCAGGGCCTGAAAGGCCACTTGTTCGTCTCTTCCGGCCTCGGCGGTATGAGTGGCGCCCAGGGCAAGGCCGTTGAGATTGCAAATGGTGTGGGGATTATTGCCGAAGTGGACCGCTCGCGGATCGACACGCGCCGGAAACAGGGCTGGGTCGGCACCGTGGCCAATACCCCGGGCGAGGCATTCAAAACCGCCCGAGAAGCACAATCAGCCCGCAAACCCTTATCCATCGCCTTTTACGGCAACATTGTCGAACTGCTGGACTACGCTGTAAAATATGAGATTGACATCGACCTGCTCTCCGATCAAACCTCCTGTCATGTGGTCTATGATGGCGGCTATTGTCCCCATGGATTGTCTTTTGATCAGCGTACCGAAATGCTGAAAAACGATCCCGGAGAGTTCCGGAAACGGGTAAACAATTCCCTGAAGACTCATTTCAATCTGATCCATACCCTGGTCAGGCGCGGCGCCTACTTTTTCGACTACGGCAATGCCTTCATGAAAGCCGTATTCGATGCCGGCGTCAAAAAAATCTGCCGCAACGGTAAAAATTCTGATGACGGCTTTATCTTCCCTTCCTATGTGGAAGATATCATGGGACCGCTCCTGTTCGACTACGGATACGGCCCCTTTCGCTGGGTTTGCCTTAGCGGCAGGATCACCGATCTTGACAAGACCGACCGGGCCGCCATGGCATGTATCGATCCCCAAAAAAGCGTTCAGGACCACGACAATTATATCTGGATTCGCGACGCCAGGAAGAACAGACTGGTGGTCGGCACAAAGGCGCGCATCCTTTACCAGGATGCCGAAGGCCGCATGAGAATCGCTCTCAAATTCAACCGGATGGTGCGGAAAGGAGACATCGGCCCGGTCATGCTGGGCCGCGACCATCACGACACCGGCGGTACCGATTCCCCTTTCCGGGAAACCGCCAACATCAAAGACGGCAGCCAGGTCATGGCCGACATGGCGACCCACTGCTTTGCCGGCAATGCCGCCCGTGGTATGAGCCTGGTCGCCCTGCACAATGGCGGCGGCGTGGGGATCGGCAACGCCGTTAACGGCGGTTTCGGTCTGGTTCTCGACGGCAGCACCCGGGTGGACAAAATCATCCGCAGCGCCATGTCCTGGGACGTGATGGTTGGCGTAGCCCGCCGCTCCTGGGCGTGCAATCCCAACGCAATGGGAACGGCGGAAGCGTTCAACCGTAAAAACGTTTCCACGGATTGGATAACCTTGCCCTATATTGCAGATGAAGAGATGGTTTATAACTTGTTTGAAAGCAAAGACAAATGAGCCAATTTCAAAACCCCCCATTTCAGCCGATCTCTGCGTTGGTCGAAAATTTCAATCCTCGGAATACCAACGTATGCCTGCGGTTGAAATTTCCGATCCGCCTTGACCTCGGCTGAACTGAAACGTTTTGAAAATGGCTCAAATAAATCCCAAAGGACGAACACAATGAGCCGGATCGTAGAATGTGTCCCCAACTTCAGTGAGGGGCGAGACCCGAAAGTGATAGACGACATCGTTGCACCGTTCAAAAACCGGGCCGGCGTCAAGTTGCTGAATGTTCAGAGCGATGTCAACCATAACCGAATGGTGGTCACGGTTATAGGCGCCCCCGAAGAGGTTCAAAAAGCCATGCTGGATGCCATGGGGAAGGCCATTGCCGCCATCGACATGACCCGGCACCGGGGCCAGCACCCCCGCATGGGGGCCGTGGATGTCGTGCCTTTTATTCCCGTTCAGAACATGACCATGGACGATGCTGCCGATCTGGCAAGGGAAACCGCGAAACTAGCTGCAAAACGCTATGACCTGCCTGTCTTCCTGTACGAATATGCTGCTGCCTCCCCCAATCGCCAAAACCTCGCCACTGTCCGCAAAGGGCAGTTCGAAGGTATGGCTGAAAAACTCAAAGACCCGGAATGGACGCCGGATTTTGGGCCTGCAAAGATGCACCCCACTGCCGGAGTTACCGCCGTCGGCGCCCGTCCCCCCCTCGTGGCGTTCAACGTCAACCTGGGAACCGATCAGCTCGCCATTGCCGACACCATCGCCAAACGCGTGCGCTTTCTGGGCGGCGGCTTGCGCTATTGCAAAGCCATGGGGGTGGCTTTGAAAGATCGCGGCATTGTGCAGGTCTCCATGAACATGACCGACTTCCACAAATCTGCGCTATACCAGGTGGTGGAACTGATCCGAATCGAGGCCAAACGCTACGGTGTGCCGGTTGTCGGCAGTGAAGTGGTGGGCCTGCTGCCAATGCAGGCCCTTGTGGACTGTGCCGCCTATTATATGGGGCTGGAAGCGTTCAGCATGGACCAGGTTTTGGAAACCCATTTACTGTAACGCGTGGGAGAGAATCATGACGGAAAACCGTCTCATCATTAAAAACGCTGCCCAGGTCGTCACCAGCAAAGGTTTTGAAGCCAGGAGAGGCGCTGCAATGTCGGGGCTGACCGTCATCGAAGACGGCGCTGTGGTGATTGAAAACGGACGGATCAAAGCCGTGGGACACACCGCGGAACTTCTTGAGAGTGTGGATACCCGGGCCTGCGAGGTCCTCGATGCCACCGGTAAAACCGTGATGCCCGGCTTTGTGGATTCCCACACTCACTTTCCCTTCGGCGGCTACCGCCCGGAAGAGTATGCCTGGCGATTGCAGGGGATGACCTATATGGAGATCATGAACCGTGGCGGCGGCATCGCGAGCACCATGGCCGCAACCCGCAAAGCGAGCAAAGAAGAACTCCTTTCGGCAGGCCGTCGGCGGCTCGATGCCATGCTGGCCATGGGCGTCACCACGGTGGAAGGAAAAAGCGGATACGGTCTGGATCTGAACACGGAGATCAAGCAACTCGAAGTCATGGCTGAGCTAAACGACAGCCACGTCATGGACGTCGTTCCCACCTTTCTTGGCGCCCACGCCGTCCCACCCGAGTATAAGGGGAGGGGAGACGACTATATCGATTACATCGTCGACAATGTTCTGCCCGTGGTGGCGCGCCGCAACCTGGCCCGATGCTGCGATGTTTTTTGTGAGAAGAATGTCTTCTCCGTAGACCAATCCCGGCACTTGCTGGAAAAGGCCAGGGCAATGGGGTTGCAACTCAAGCTGCATGCCGATGAAATCGTATCCCTGGGAGGCGCTGAACTCGCCGCCGAACTGGGAGCCCTGTCAGCCGACCATTTGCTGCAGGCATCGAATCAGGGTATCGATGCCATGGCCGAAGCCGGTGTGGTCGCCACCCTGTTGCCCGGCACCGCCTTCAGCCTCAAGGAGCCGTATGCCCGGGGACGGGAGGTGATCGACCGGGGCTGCGCCGTAGCACTTGCTACAGATTTCAACCCCGGCAGCTGCTTTACCTTTTCCATACCGCTGATCATTGCCCTGGCTACCCTGTATAACGGTCTGACGCCCGAGGAGGCCATCACCGCTCTGACCCTTAACGGTGCGGCCGCCGTGGGCCGGGCCGACCAAGTGGGCAGCCTGGACGTCGGCAAAGCCGCCGACCTGGTCATTCTCTCCTATCCTTCGTATCTGTTCCTGCCGTATCATATCGGCATCAATATTGTGGAAAAGGTAATCAAAAACGGAAGCGTCGTTGTAGATCGCGACCCAATACAAACCTGAAAATAGAAAAGGGTTGATATGCTGAAAGATTTATCCCTGAAAGCATTTGTTAAAGCCGTTGACTCCGAAGAGGCTGTTCCCGGAGGCGGCAGCGTTTCCGCACTGGCTGGCTGCCTGGCCGCTTCTCTCACCGCCATGGTCGCTGCCCTGACCCTGAAAAAAGAAAAATTCCGGAATGTGGAAGCGCAAATGGCCGAGATTCGTGAAAAAGCAACCGTTCTGCAGCAGGAACTGCTGAACGCTGTGGACAAAGACGCCGACAGCTATCGCCAGGTACTGGCGGCCTTCCGGCTGCCCAAAGCCACCGATGAGGAAAAAAACGAACGCAGCGTCGCCATCCAGGCGGCCTTCAAACACGCCACCGAAGTTCCCCTGGAAGTGGCCCAGGCCGCCCTGGGAGTGATCGATCTTGCAGGACAGGCTGTCCGTGAAGGCAATCCCGACATGGTCACAGACGCAGGCGTCGGCGTCCTCATGGCCCGGTCCGCTGCCCTGGGCGCTCTGCTGAACGTCGCCATCAACCTGGGCAGCCTGAAGGATCGGGCCGTTGTTGAAGTATTGCGCGGAAAGGTAAAACGCATGCAAAGCGATGTTATGCAAAAGGAAGCAGAAATATTGAGGATGCTTGAAATTTTTGAATGAACGAATTGTTGAATTCTTGTCATAATAATAAAACATATTGTAAATAAAGGAAAAAATGGATATCAATCTGTTTTGGATACGCCCAATTTTTTCATTCTTTTAATCAGCGTAGATCGGTTCATATTCAGCGATTCCGCCACCCCTCCCGGCCCTGAGATTTTGCCTCCTGATTTTTTAATGGCATATCGGATATAGCGCCGCTGGAGTTCATCCATCGATGGGTCGTCCCCGTATAGTTCCTGAACGTTGATTGGCTTTCCGGCAGGTACATCAAGAAAAATATTTTCATTGGTGGAGAGAATCACAGTCCTTTCCATGATGTTCTGCAATTCTCTAATATTGCCGGGCCAGTGATAATTGGACAGCATTTGTTCATTTTTGGCTGTCAGGTTCGGTTCGGGGCAATTGTATTCTGAGGCGTATTTCGCCAGGAAATGGCGGGCGAGTAGTGGGATGTCCTCCTTGCGCTGACGCAGGGGAGGGAGCGTAATGGGGACGACATTCAACCGATAGAACAGATCTTCCCGAAACCGGCCTGCGGATACTTCCGCTGCGAGGTCCTTGTTCGTGGCGGCCACCAGACGAAAATTCGAGGATATTGTTTTGTTGCTTCCCAGTCTGACAAGGGTTTTTTCCTGCAAGACTCTCAGAAACTTGGCCTGAAGATGTTTCGGGATCTCGCTTATTTCATCAATAAACAGCGTCCCGTTATGGGCCAGTTCAAGCCGCCCTGCCTTGGCATGATCTGCTCCGGTAAAGGCGCCCCGCTGGTGACCGAACATTTCACTTTCAAAGAGATTTTCCGGGATGGTGGTGGCATCGATAATGACGAACGGCCCCTTCTTCCTTTCGCTCATTTCGTGAATCCTGCGGGCCACCAGCTCTTTTCCGACGCCGGTCTCTCCCATTATCAGAACCGTACTGCCCGACGGGGCGACCCTGTCAACCATTTCAACCGTCTTTTTCATTTCGGGGTCGTTGGTTATCAAAACGTTTTTGTTGATGTAATTGAACGACAATTTGTCTTCGCCTGTCGATTCCTTCAGGCGATTTGAAAATTTGTAAATGCTCTGGACGTAGGCGCTTAGCGCGCTCACCAACCTTGTTAGCATTGTCTGTTCAATAAATCCGAAACAGTCCGTAAAGAACGAGTTGTCATGATAAAGGACACCGTAGTTTCCTCCCCATATTTCGAATGGCAGGCACATGATGGCCCTGGCTCTGGTGGAGGGGCCTTTTTTAATTTCCAGTCTTTTGATCTGAAATTTTTTTTCTTGGAATGCCTTCCTGATCAGTTGCAGGCTGGGTTTGAATTCCTCCTGATATATTTCCTGATGTGTCAGATTATGAGTTCCCTGCACAACGGGCCTTTCGTTCTCACCCTCTCCGCTGAACCAGAAAAATCCCCCTCTTTCAGCTCCAAAAAAACGATTGGTTGCCCTGATAACCTTTGTCATGAGGTCATCCAAATCGTCGGACGGGGCCAACTCCTCGATCATGAGGATGAATTTTTCCGTCAGTTCCAGGCTTTTTTCTCGATTTGCAGAATCGGTACTGGTTGATCCCAGCAAAGGGCGGAGCACATCCGGAAAGATCAGGTTGCCGGTCAGGTTGCCCGGGCCGCAGCATCCGCGCCAGGCATTTTGCGCGTACCCCCGCGCCGCTGCTTTGTCATTTTTCTTCAGATTCAGGTAGGCAAGCTCAACCCAGGTCTTTGCCAGTTGCATCGGATCACCGGTGCGGTTGAGAGTCGTTTCGCTTTTCTTCAACATCCCTTCGATCGTTGTTGGATCCGCATCCCCTGATTTGGCATCCAGGGCCATTAATCGATACGCAACGCCCTGAAGATGGAGGTTCGGTCCCTGCAGGCACCTTTTAATTTCTTTGGAGTAATCCAGGGCAGGGACGTTGTTTAACCCGTGCCGATCCAATTCGAACATATGCTCGATGGTAAACGGCAATTCGTATAATCGGTTCAATCCGGTTTTTTTTGCATGCCGTTTGAATTCCAACAATAATCTCTGGGATTCTTTGAGGTTTCCTTCCAACAGCTCATAGTAGGATAGACATCCGGAAGAAAAGTGCTGCCCGACAATATCTTTAACCCTTTTGGCTTCCTGCAACGCCCCGGTCAGTTCACGGAAAGCCGCCCCCTTTTTGTTTGACATCAGAAGTATCATGCCCATCATTGCATGCATGGTAACGGCGTTTTTTTCGTCGGCTCTCTCGATGGCGAGCCGGCGATAGTAGTCGAGTTCTCCCATGGCGCGGTGGTAATAGCCAAGAAAGGTGTAGCAATACACCAACGACGTCGGTCCGAGTGGATCAAAAACCGATCGGTCCCGGCCGGATTCCCAGTTTCTGGTCGATCGTTCAAAGTGGGGCAGGGCATCGAGATAAAGGCCCCGGACCTGGAAATAAAAACCCAGCAGCGTGGAGGCCTGGCTGAGGATATCTTCATCACCAAGATCGTCCACTTCGGTCTTGCCTTCTTCAAAATACCGAAAGGCTTTTTGATTGGATTCCTGAAAATAGTGAAGTCGGCCCAGATGCAGAAGCGTTAGCGCCCTTGACCGCTGGTCGCCGAGAGCTTCTGTGGCGGTAAGGGCTCGTTTTAAAAACGGCTCCAGATCTGTCACGTCCTTCTGTAGGTAGAAACAAAGATCGCTGTACAAAAGGGTGACAGATATCAGCAGGTGATATAAATGATCATTCAGCCCGGACGCCGGCAACCTGTCGAGGGTCTTTTTCAGGTAATCCCAGGCAATCTCCAGCTTGCCGTCATCCAATGTCTTCTCGGCCAGATTCATTTCTAAGAGAGCCGCTTCTTCTAAATGGGGAAGGCCCTTCAAACCGCTGTGTCTCATTCTTTTCTCCGATAACGCAAAACTGGTTGCCCATTAAGCTTTCAGGGTTCAAAGGGCCGAAGGCCCAAGAGTTTAAGTGAAAAGAAGCACCCCTTGTTTTTTTGTCTTTCCACCCTTGAATCCTCGACCCCTCGAACTCTTGTCGAAGATCCCGATGAAGTGTATCGGGAAACCCTTGTGCCGTCATTCTACCGACATGGTAGCAGGTGCAGTTGGTTTCCCGCAAGAAGAAAGACGGAAAAATGTTCCCATGGCACCAAAAAATGTTACCATAGTACCATTCGGTGTTTCGAGAATTTTGTAAGTCGTGAATATTCAGGTTGTTATTCTCTCACCCTGCTCGGCACGTTAATTGCTGTTAAAAATTTGAAGACAGCTCATTATCCTTAACCTGATGGAGGTCGCAATGAAACTGATTCAATCGCTGATGGGAAGACGACAATTTCTGATTGCCACCGGTGTGGCATCCACCGCTGCTCTGGCCCGTAGAAAACTTGCCGGGGTTTTCGGCCCGGATTCTCAAGTTTCGGAAGCGATGGCATCCGAAGCACCTGAGGCGGTCGACGGAAAGAAGTATGTCAGCGGCAGGTACAGACACCTTTTATCACCGATAAAGATAGGAAATGTCATCCTTAAGAGCAGGATGACCCATACAAGAAGCCTGCCCCATTTCCTGCAGGGCCCTGAAATCTTCCCGTCAGAACAGGTCATCTCCCATTATGCCGGCGTTGCCGGAAACGGTGCGGCGATTGTCACCGTCAGGGGCAGCGAGGGCATGGTTGATCGAAGGACGCTTCTGGGGGACAACGCTCACATGTGCATGTGGGATATTGAGAATCCCGGTGTTCAGAATTACATGGCACAGCTTGCGGAAGCGATTCATTTCCATAATTCCAAAGCCTTTGCCGGCATCAACATCGCCATGCCCGACGGCTACAGCATCAGTTCCTACGCCGGTGACACCGGTCGCAGTTTTGGAATGATCAACAATGAAAAGGACACAACGGAAGGCAGCGAGGCTGCCGATATGTTGAGCAATTTGCGACGGTTCATGTCCGTGGGCAAACTTTCGGGAAAAGAGATCCCCGTCGATCTGATGCAGGAGATGATCGCGGGGGCGGTCAAACAGGCGAAGTATTACCGGGACCTTGGCTATGACGGCGTCAATATCTACATGGCCTATCGCGCCCACATGCTGGCCCATGCACTGTCCCCGGTGCTGAACCGGCGAACGGACAACTATGGCGGCAGTGCGGAAAACAGGGCACGGCTCCCCCTTGAGCTGTTTCAGGCCATCAAAAAGGCATGTGGCCGGGATTTTCTGATAGAGGCGCAGATCAGCGGCGAGGATGAACTGGCCGGCTATACACTGGAAGATGTCGTCCAATATGCAAAGTCATGGGAGGGGACTCTGGACATGCTGCAGCTCCGGGCACCGACCCAGAACCTGTCGCATCCGATGGGGCAGAACTCGGAAAAAGGGGCCCCCATGACGATCAGATATGCCGAAGCCCTGAAGAAGAGCGGGACGAAAATCGTCACGGTGGCTGTGGGCGGGTATCAGGACCTGGCATTGAACGAAGAGTTTATCGCAACCGGAAAGACCGATATGATCGGAATGGCCAGAACGTATATCTGCGATCCGGAATATGGCCAAAAGGCTTTGGAAGGCAGGGGCGAAGACGTGGTGCCCTGCATTCGCTGCAACAAATGCCATGGAAACACCAGCTGGCTCAGTTTCTGCTCGGTGAACCCAAAGCTGGGCATCGCACACAGGCTCAAGGGGGTGATCTCCCCTCCGGATACATCAAAAAAAGTGGCGGTTATCGGCGGCGGACCGGCCGGAATGCAGGCGGCCATCGTAGCTGCCGAAAGAGGGCACAAAGTGACACTCTATGAGAAACAGAGCGCCCTTGGCGGACTGTTGCGACATACGGATTTTGTTTCCTTCCAATGGCCCATCAAGGAGTACAAGGACTTCCAGATTCGTAGAATGAACAAGCTGGGAGTAAAAGTCAATTTGAACACGGAAACTACCCCGGAGATGGTTCGTAAAGAGAAGTACGATGCCATCCTGTTCGCCGGCGGCACGGGACCGGTTATCCCCAAAATTCCCGGTGTCGATGGCAGCCGTGTCTGGAATGTCTTCAATGTGTATGAAAACGAAAAGGCCCTCGGGAAAAATGTGGTGGTTATCGGCGGCGGAAGGGGCGCCGAGACCGGACTGCACCTGTCCCAATGCGGGCATCATGTTACGGTTCTGGCCAGTGGCGCACAGATCCGGCCGGAAGAAGGTCCGCACCAGGGGATCAACTATCAAAAAACGGATAACTTTGATTTTATTTTGCAGGCAATTCCCACCCGCATCTTCAAAGGTAAGGTGACCTACAGGATTTCCAGTGGCGAGGAGAAGTCTATCGATGCCGATGATGTGGTGATCTTCGCAGGTTTTAAACCGGCGAAAGAGGCCGCGATGAAATTTTCGGGTCTCTCAGACCAGTTCTCCATTATCGGCGATTGCAGCGGAGATGGCGGTGATATCAGAAAGTGTAATCGCACGGCATTTGCCGCAGCTTCCATGATCTGACTTTTTTAGTGAAAGTCCGTGAAAAATGTCCAAATAATCAATGCGTTGAAATCGAAGGAAAATACGGGGGAGACGATACGATGCCAGGCGTTCAACCGAGAGGTTCCCGGTTCGATACCTTTTGCTGACCGGTGAACTGCGATCGAAGTTTCTCGATATCGTTGGATTCCAAATGCCAACCGACAGCCCCAAGATTGTCCTTCAGGCTTTTCTCCCTCCTCATGGTTGAGAGCGTGATCACCTGATCCTGGGAGATCAGCCAGTTAATGGCCACCTGGGCAGGGGTTTTTTGGTGTTTTGCACAAACTTCTTCAAGCACCGGAGGGCAATTTTCCAGGATCGCGCCTTTTTCCAGAGGACGCCACGCCATCAGAAAAATGTCATTGTCCCGGCAATATTCCAACAGACCGGAGGTTTCAGGCTCTCTATAGATCAAATTGTAATGGACCTGGTCAAGTACGACGGGTGCCTCCAAATATGCCTGGGCCTTTTGGAGACTGCCGACACTGAAGTTGCTGACGCCCACCTCCCGGATGAGTCCCCTCTCTCGCAGCGTTCGCATGGCTTTCATCGTTTCACGAAGGGGGATGGTCGGATTCGGCTTGTGAATCAAATAAACGTCCAGGTAGTCTGTTCCCAATCGTTTGAGTGAAGCTTCCGCCGATCGCAACACATCATCGAAGCCAAGATTATGGGGGGAGACTTTGGAAATAATCTGGAGGTTATCACGTGGAAAGGGCTGGATTGCCCGACCGACAAGCTCTTCTGTAAAACCGGCGGCATACATTTCAGCAGTGTCAATGCAACGGATTCCCGCTTTAATGGCCATACGAATGGACTGGACGGATGAATCTTCGTCGCAGTCTGAATCACGGGTTTCCCTTCCGCCAATCATCCATGTCCCCATGGATAATTCGGGGAGGCTGAATCCACTTTTAAGTTCTTTGCGGGGAATATGCATTGGCGATGCGGAGTACTTTGATGTTGTCGGTTAATACCAATGCTTTTCGAATCACAAAAGCTGCTCATAAATCTTTTCAGGGACGGCGCCCGCTTCCAATGGCGGTGCCATCGATACGATCTCGCCGGTTTCCAGGCCGTCGTTGATTTTAATGATAATCCCGTTGTCCAGGCCGGTACCGACAATCCGAGGCTCCAGCTCGTCGTCATCGACCACGTAGACCGTCGGCTGCCCCTCGACATTAAGAACCGCTTGGATGGGGACATAGGTGGCCTTGTCGTATTGTGCCAGCACGATTTCGACATTGCACTCCATGTCGGCGCGAAGGAGACCCAGATCTTCGGATTCGTCCAGGGATATATGGGCCTCGTAGATCTTCAAATCGGCATTCATATAGGATGTCTGCGCATCCACCACCGGCGAGACCCAGTCGACACTGCCTGAATACACGGTTCCAGGGAGCGCGTCGATGGTAATCAAAACCGGAAGACCCACCTTCACCTTGTCGATGCTGTCCTCAGGGATTGAAGTATTGATTATAAAACCTTCTTCGGTGGGCAGGTGAAACAGTTCCTGCCGCTCTGTCACCGATCCTCCGAGTTTCAACGGCTCCTGCCGTCTGAACCTGTGTCCGCCTCCCCCCTGGTTTACACTGGTGGCATAAATCACTTGGGCGGATACCGGAGAATAGATTTTAGTTTTTTCCAACAGGGCTTCTATCTTTTCCAACTTTGCTTTCTGCCGGGCATATTCGGCTTCTTTTGCCTTGAGGTCCGCTTTCGCCTGAACGACGCTGGCGTCAGCTTTCCGCCGGGTACGGTCCATGGACATTTCCGCCTGCTTCACATCGCTCCGGAGTTGGGCCAGCTGACGCTTGTGCGTATAATCTATCAGGAGCTCCAGGTCGCGTTTGGCCAGTTCCAGGTCCAGAGCCTTCTTTTTATAGGAGAGCTCATCCTTTTCAAGCTCCGAAGCGGAAATGAACTGATCCTTATAGAGCTTTCTGGACCATTCAACAGTCGCCATTGCCTCGGATAGCTCCTCCTCCGTCAGGGTAATGGAAGACTCGGTTTGTTTCAGCTGGTTTGGGTATTCACCTTCGACATACTTCACCAGGTCCTGCTTGGCAAATTCATAGTCGAGTTCGGCCTGATCAACGTCACTGTCGGCCTGGCTCTGAATGACGGAAAAATTTTCCCTTGCATCGATGAAGGTGGCTTCGGCGCTCAATACCATGATTTCCTGATCGACTTTTTTATCGGTCAGGGCGCTTGAATCGAGTTCCATCAAAAGATCGCCCTTCTTAACCTGGGTGCCTTCATCCACAATGAAAACAATGGTTGTCTGCCCCTCCACCTCGTTTTTCAAAACGATTTTTTCCTTTGGTTGAACCGTGCCGCTTTCCGTTGCACTGATTCGGAGGGGGCCCGTTTTGACGGTATAAAGCGAGGAGGCATCCACGGCGGTCTTTTCCCCAGACAGGGAAATGGCGCCCCAAAATACGATGAAAAAAATGAAGGATAAGGCGGTGGCCAGGACGGGTCGCTTCTGCCAGATCTGCTTCAATTTTTTAAAAATTTTCAGCAATCGTCACCGCCTTATCCGCGTAATCTCGGGATAGTTATTTTTTCCCGAGGTCCTTACGTTCCCATTATTTGAAAGTTTTTCCCATGCCGCCATGATATTTGGCATCCGGATTTATTTTAAGGATCTCAATATAAAGGTCAATTCTTTTTTGCGCCAACTGGGCATTTAGATCGCTGATGTCCTTCTGGACGGCTTTCGCCTTCGCCGCATCCGGATTGTCAGAGTCAAGGATGGTGTTCAGATCGAATCTCTTGGTCATGAGTTGTTTCAAAATGTCCGCATTGTCATCCCGAAATTTTTTTTGAAGGTCCGCTATCTTGCTGATCTGTTCCGCAGTGAGAGCGGGGGCTTGCGTCTGGGCCTTCGGCACCGTCATTCCTTTCATATAACCCGAATGGCTTCCGGTTTTGTCGCCCCGGCCAAAGGCCATCATCGGAAGAACAAATAGGCCTGTTAAAAAGATAATTCCTGCAATGGTGACATGTTTCTTCATGTTTGCCTCCTTCTTCTTAAATTGGTCGTGCCAAAATTGATACATCCAGCGTTCCGTTATCTTTTTTTTTATCTCAAAGTTGTAAAGCAATTATTGGACACCGGCGCTATTTTGTAAGGCAAATGTAAAAATGGGGGGGAGGGGGGTTATTCTGGATGGGGCAGGCTCAGGGTCACTGAAAACCCTTTGGGATGAAGATTCCGGGCGGAAACGGTACCGCCGCAGGCGTCCATGCAGGTTTTTACGATGGAAAGTCCCAGGCCGACCCCTCCGGATTCACGGTCTCTGGCGCTTTCGGGACGAAAGAAGGGTTCGAAGATTTTATCAAGCAGATTCTCGGGAACGCCGGGGCCGGAATCCTGAACCTCAATGACGACCGCGCTTTTTTCTTTTTTTGCGGAAATTCGGATCGGACCCGCCTGACCGGCATAAGCCACGGCGTTTCGGACAAGATTTGAGATGGCCCGGGACAGCAAGCCCCGGTTTGCCGTTACACGGAGTTCCGGATCGATATCCAGAAGGATCTCCTCGGAGGTGATCCCTTCCCGGTGTGCGACTCTTTCAGCGATGGGGGCCAATGCCAATGTCTCCACCTTGACTTTTTCGGGGCTCAGTTCCGCCCGGGAAAACGAAAGCAGCTCGTTGACAAGGTTGGACATATGGGCCACGTCCTCCGAAACATCCGCCAGTCGGTCGGCATTCTCCTTGTCCACATGCTGTTCCAGGATACCGATGCCGAACTGCATTCGGGCGATGGGGGAGCCGAGTTCATGGGCCACGTCCCTGAGAAACCGTTTCTGGCCAGTCACAAACCCACGAAGTCTCGATGTCATGTGGTTGATGGATTCCGAAAGGCGTCCGATTTCGTCATGGCGCCGTTCACTTATCGTCACGTCGAATTTCCCTTTGGCGATTTCTTCGGCGGCCAGGGTCATTCGCCCCAGCGGCTTCGTGATGTGCCGAACCAGGGGGATCCACAGAAGAACGGAGATAAGAATTACCGCCGCGGCTGCGATAACCCATGGCGTCGGGTCGAAGAAAAAGCCGTTCCCCGTCAGGGAATCGGACGCGGCCAACAGCATTGCAGATGTCCAGGCCCGTTTTTCATTCGGCGGAATCGATACCTGAACCCCCACCCAGTGCAGGTTCGGATTTCCCGTATGCATGATGAGCCGTTTTTTCGCAATCGACTTGTCTCCCCTGTACTGAAGAGATCGTTTTTTATGATGTTCATCCTGCTGGAATTCCTGGGAATCGTCGGCCTGTGAGATGGGGGAAGTCGAAGTAATCTGGGCGACGACCTCCTTGGGTACGGACAGCGCGTCGGAAGAATACACGGTACCATCGGCGGTCACCAGGGCGAAATCGACCTGGTAAATTTCCTTGTGCTGGGTGAGAATCGCCGGCCATTCGGAAGTCGGTTCGTCGCCAAGGTCATGGGCGATAAGGGTTGCAGCCATATTTATACGGTCCATGGCCTGGTGGCCAAGGATTGCATGCAGATCTACGCGGGCCTGGAAACCGATGAACCCCAGCAGAAGCACCACCACGAGAATTAGATTTGCCACAAGACAGAGGAAGATTTTTGCGAAAAGGGTGGAGAAAGGCCTCATTGTTCTCAGTCCTGGGCTCGAAGCATGTATCCCACGCTCCAGATCGTTTTGATATAACGGGGTTCCTTGGGATCGTCCCCCAGTTTCTTTCTCAGGGAGGAGATATGAACATCCACAGAACGGTCGAAAACTTCGTACTCTCTTCCGGCTATGACATTCAAAAGCTGATCCCGTGTCAGCACGCACCCGACAGACTTGGCCAGGGCGGCCAGAAGATCGAATTCAAAGGCGGTCAATTCGATATTCTCTCCGTGCATGGAAACGGTTCGGGATTTCATATTGATCTCGAGCTTTCCAGCCGTGATCAGATCATCGGAGTTGAGAGAGGGTTTTTTCGCTTCAGCGGCCGCGTGACGTCGGATAACCGCTCTGAGACGTGCCAGGAGTTCCCGGGTGGAAAAGGTTTTAGGGACGTAATCGTCGGCTCCCATTTCAAGTCCCACAATCCGATCCGCCTCTTCTCCCAGGGCGGTCAACATCAATACCGGTACGTTCGATGTCTGGCGAAGCCTTTTGAGCACCTCCAGGCCGTCTTCCCCGGGCATCATGATATCCAGGATAACGGCATGGAAGGATTCGGAGGCCGCTTTTTCCAGCCCCTCGATCCCGTCGTGGGCCATGGTAACATCGAATCCCATGGGTTTCAGGTAGTCCTGGACCAGACGGCAGAACTTCCTGTCGTCGTCCACCAGCAGAACTTTCATTCTGCCATGTCCTGTTTCCCATGTGGTCGCATCATTCATCGGTTGATCTCTCATTTCGATCAGCTGTGTCGCCTGCAGTCCGAAACCATTTGCCTGCCACGATGACGTGGGGCTTTTTCCGGCCACGCCAAGCGTGTAGGTTCTTAAAACTATTTCTAATTGCACACAGGACCGCAGATCATGCAACCGATTTTACATTTGCATTACAAAATAGCGCCGGCTGCAAACAATTACTTTACATCTTGGGGGTATGAGTCATCAACGCAATCGACGCGTTCTGCTAGCCCAGCATCGCGAAAGGAAAAAGAGGAGATATCATGACGATTCCGGTTAAAGCCGATGTGCGGTCCAGCTTCTGCTATAGTATGCTGTTTTTACGTTAATATCAAAAACGAAGGATCCATGACAGTTAAAGGAATTGCGGAATTGGCCGAAGAAGTTTCTAACTTTCTCCCTGAAGAGGACGACTAAGGAACACAGTGTCCCATGGGACCGTGCGTCATGGGGATGTTGATTTTCGCCGATTTCGATTTGCTGAAGGAGAAACAGATTATGAAAAAATGCTTATTCCTCTTTTTCATCGCTTTGTTCTACGCTGCAACCTCCTTTGCGACAACGCCCGGATATCATGTCCTGAAAAGCATCCAGATCGGTGGAAAGGGCGGCTGGGACTACCTGTCCATCGACCAAAGCAGCCGGCGCCTCTTTGTTTCCCACGACTCGTATGTCGCCGTCGTCGATCTCAATACGGATAAGATGACGGCCGAGATCCCCGATACGCCGGGGGTCCACGGTATTG